>JAFVZN010000100.1 GCA_017508135.1 Lentisphaeria bacterium
ACACACGCCAACGACCACGCATACACCGAACCAACGCCGCAAGGCGTTGCATAAGCCGCACAAGCGGCGCAACTCAACAACTGCATTGGTCGCCGCAAGGCGACACACACTCCAGCGACCACGCATACACCGGACCAACGCCGCAAGGCGACACACACTCCAGCGACCACGCATACACCGAACCAACGCCGCAAGGCGTTGCATAAGCCGCACAAGCGGCGCAACTCAACAACTGCATTGGTCGCCGCAAGGCGACACACACTCCAGTTGATCCGCCCCGCCAACCTATCCGCCGCAATCGGCGCGATGATCGTGCGATGATGACGAAGGAAGTCGGGGGCGACGTGAACTTCTGTTCACGAGTTTCCCCCGACTTTCAAAGTCAGCGCGCACGAGGGCGCGCCGCCCCCCCGATAACACCAGTTCAGATGTTATCCACATACTTGCGAATTTCGGATAAGTTGACAAGCTTTTCGACTTTGTCACCACACTGAACGACCAGAGTGGGAGCCTGACGGATCTCCAGAGCGCGGGCTTTTTCCGGTTCCATATCGGAGACAACGACATCGTAGGGCAGACTTGCCTTGTCGAGGAAGGTCTTGGCGATACGGCAGTTCGGACAGGTGGTGGTGGTGAACAAGGTCAAGCGGACATCGCTGCCGGCAGGAGCGCAGCAGGAAGCGGCGGGCGCGGCAGAATTCAGCTTGCGGTCAGCAAATTCGCGGGAGAGAGCGCGGGACTGATTGTAGACTTTGCGCTCTTTGTACTCCTGAGACTTGCCGTCGTTCCAGTTCTGAACCGGGCGGTAGTAACCGGTGATACGGCTGTAAACTTCGGTTTTCATGCCGCATTCGGGACACTTGAAGGCTTCACCTGCGATGTAGCCGTGGGTCTGACAGATGGAGTAGGTCGGAGACATGGAGTAGTAGGGCAGACGGTAGTTTTCGGCGATCTTGCGCACGAGATTGGCGGCAGCTTTCCAGTCGGGGAGTTTTTCACCGAGGAAGGCGTGGAAAACGGTACCGCTGGTGTAGAGGGTGTGGAGTTCGTCCTGCAGATCGAGAGCGGTAAAGATATCGTCGGTATAGCCGACCGGCAGATGGGAACTGTTGGTGTAGTACGGAGTACCATCTTTTTCACCGGCAGTGATGATATCGCCGAAACGCTTTTTGTCATGCTTGGCAAGACGGAAGCTGGTGGATTCTGCGGGGGTGGCTTCGAGGTTGTACAAGTCGCCGTACTGTTCCTGATAATCGGACAATCTGTCGCGCATGTGGTTGAGAACGGCCTTGGTGAACGCCTGAGCTTCGGGGGTGGTGAGATCTTTCCGCAGCCATTTGGCGTTGAGGCAGGCTTCATTCATACCGACGAGACCGATGGTGGAGAAGTGGTTGTCGAACTTGCCGAGATAACGCCGGGTGTAGGGATAGAGACCTTCGTCCAGAAGTTTGGAGATGACGTCGCGTTTGATCTTCAAACTGCGCGCCGACACATCCATCATGTGATCGAGGCGGGCATAGAAATCGGCTTCATCCTTAGCGAGATAGGCGATACGCGGCATATTGATGGTGACGACACCGATGGAACCGGTGCTTTCACCGCTGCCGAAGAAACCGCCGGACTTCTTCCGGAGTTCGCGCAAATCAAGACGGAGACGGCAGCACATGGAACGGACGTCGCTGGGTTCCATATCGCTGTTGATGTAGTTGGAGAAGTAGGGAGTACCGTATTTGCTGGTCATTTCAAAGAGCAGCTTGTTGTTTTCCGTTTCGCTCCAGTCGAAGTCGCTGGTGATGGAGTAGGTCGGAATGGGATACTGGAAACCGCGTCCCTGAGCATCGCCTTCGATCATGGTTTCGATAAAGGCGCGGTTGACCATATCCATCTCTTTTTTGCAGTCTTTGTACTTGAAATCGACCTCTTTACCGCCGATGATGCAGTTCTGTTCAGCGAGGTCGGCGGGAACGGTCCAGTCCAGAGTGATGTTGGAGAAAGGAGCCTGAGTACCCCAGCGGGAGGGGGTGTTGACACCGAAAATAAAGGATTCGATACACTTTTTCACCTGATTGTAGTCGAGGTTATCCACCTTGACGAAGGGCGCGAGGTAAGTGTCAAAGGAGCTGAACGCCTGAGCACCTGCCCATTCATTCTGCATGATGCCGAGGAAGTTGACCATCTGGTTGCAGAGAGTGGCGAGGTGGGAAGCCGGAGCGGAAGTGATCTTTCCGGGAACGCCGCCGAGACCTTCTTTGATAAGCTGGCGCAGAGACCAGCCGGCGCAATAACCGGTCAGCATGGAGAGGTCGTGCAGATGGATATCGGCGTTGCGGTGAGCGTTGCCGATCTCATCATCGTAGATTTCGGAGAGCCAGTAATTGGCGGTGATCGCGCCGGAGTTGGAGAGAATAAGTCCGCCGACAGAATAGGTCACGGTGGAGTTTTCTTTCACGCGCCAGTCGTTGATTTTCACATAGTCATCGACAGTCTTTTTGAAGTCGAGGATGGTGGATTCCGTGTTGCGGAGTTTCTCCCGCTGGCGGCGGTAGAGGATGTACGCTTTGGCGACATCGGCATATCCGGCCTGAACGAGAACGGATTCGACGCTGTCCTGAATATCTTCGACGGCGATGAGACCTTCTTTGATTTTCGGTTCAAAATCAGCGGTCACCTTGAGAGCGATGAAGTCGATGATCGACTGATTGTACTGTTTTTCCTGGGCTTCAAACGCCATCTTCACGGCATCTGCGATCTTGCGAATATCGAACTCGATATTCTTTCCGTTACGTTTCTGTACCTGATACATTCCTTAGTCTCCTGTTTGTGTTGTTTTCTGCTTAACTATATATAAAACTTACTGTCAACCAAATTCATCTGCCGCGTATCGCGGCGTTGGGAACATATTCCCGAACTGCGGCAAGAGCCTGCGCCAGCATCGCACTGTCAACGGCATATTCTCCGTTGGGAACCAGAATATCGTCACTTTGCACAAACGGCTGCAAAAAGTAACGTCCGGCACCGCGAATCCATTTACCGATAGCGGAAAAATCTTCGACCTCGTGCAAATTTCCCGTGACCGTCGTGCGGAACTCAAACGCAACTGAGCCGCGCATCAACAATTCCACACTTGCTTCCACTGCCGGAAGGATGTCATCCCGTCCGCAGGTAAGCGCATATTTTTCCCGCGAATTTTTGATATCCATCGCAATATAATCAACACTTCCGGCATCGATCAACTCTTTCAACACCTGCGGAAAACTGCCATTGGTATCCACCTTGACCCGGTACCCCAACGCCTTCGCCGCCGCAACCGCATCGACCGCATCCGGATGCAGCAGAAACTCGCCGCCGGTAAAACAAACTCCGTCAAGGATACCAATGCGTTTTTCCAGAAATGCCAGCAATCCGGCAAAATCCAGTTCCAGACCGGCTTCACTTCCCGTGACCAGAGAGGCGTTGTGACAAAACGGACACCGGAAGTTGCATCCACAGCTGAACACAGTACATGCAACACTTCCCGGATAATCCAGAAGAGTCAATTTTTGCTGTCCGAAACGCATTTTTTTACCTGTTTAAAACTTTTCCATCCCACGCCGACCACCACTATATATAGTTAACGGCGGCAACAAAAGCACTAAATCTTGTTGCTTTCTCAATATAGCCGCATTCTGAAATATTGCAAGTGAATTTGTAAAAAAATATTGAACTTTTTTGGAAATAAAAGCGACAACCGGGCTTATCAGACCGGTCGGACAAGTCGGACAGAAGCCCCGTAACCAACGCCGACAGGCGTTCCATAAGCCGCCGGCAGGCGGCGCAACTCACCACTACCCTGGTCGCCGCAAGGCGACACAAAGCCAGCCAACTCCGCCCCGCCAGGCGGCGCGATGATCGTGCGATGACAACAAGAAAGCGGCAGGTGACGTGAACTTCCGTTCACGAATCCTGCCGCTGACGCAGTTGGCGCGCGCGAGGGCGCGCCGCAGCTTAGACGGCGCGCTCGGCAATGTTGCTCAAGTGGCGGGAAATGGCGATCAACTCCGCAAGAAGTTCAACGTAAATAATGCCCGTCGGAGCCGTGCATTTTCCGTTGCGGATACGTTTGATGTGCGCCTCTTCGGACTGGGAAGCAAGTTCATTGATAAGCTCTTCAGCCTTGATTGCACGCTGACGCCACTCTTCTTCGCTGAATTCAAGAGCGTTGAGAGCAAACACCGTCTGCTTGGAGAGTTCGGTAAAAATAATCTCAAGTTCATCAATGGCGGATTTGCTGATTTTGAGATTTTCGCTCTCCAGACGGCGAGTCAGGGTGATGATATTTTCGGCACGGTCGGCGATACGTTCAGCATCGTTGGTGCAGTGCATAAGCAGCGGGATGGTTTCCGCCTGCTGCGGGGAGAGTTTCCGGCGCATGACTTGCGAGAGGTATTCCATGATCTCAGTCTGATAGCGGTCAACGCGTTCTTCGCGGTTGAGAAACTTTTCCATCCGGTTCTGATTTACTTTACCGTTGACAAAGTTGCTGCGGACAGCGGAATCGACCATTTTCCACGATTTTTTCAACATTTTTCCGATGGCGACGGTACTCTGGCGCAACGCCAGAGCCGGAGAATCCAGCAGGTGCGGTTCAAGGTACTGGAAGTGGATTTTGGCGGCACTGATCGGCAGCAAGCGCTGGCACACCCGCGCCAGCAAGCCGGTGAACGGAAGCAATATCAATGCCGTTGCAATGTTGAACAAGGTGTGGGCGTTGGCGATGTGGCGAGCCATATTTTCCGGATGCGCGGCAAAGGCATTGCCTTCGGTGCAGGAGTTGACGATGTAGAAAAACGCCGGAACCTTGGTGCCGGGCCACAAGATGAGAAAGCTCAACAGCACAAACACCACGCCCAACACGTTGAACAGAGTGTGCGCCATTGCCGCCTGACGGGCGAGCTGGTTTGCGGGAATCGCGGCGAGCTGTGCGGTGATAGTCGTACCGACGTTGGCACCGAGAATCAGAGCGACCGCAGTATATAAATCGATCAAACCGCCGGCACCGAGAACCACCACCACACCGGTGGTAGCCGAGGAACTCTGCATGATAAGAGTGGAAACCATACCGATGAGAATCGCACCGGCCACCCTGCCCCACGGCATCATACCATCGATGGGAGCGCACTCCAGCATGGTAAAGAAGCTGCGGAAGGTCGGGAAACCGGCAAGAAGTTTCATCTCCGCGCTCATAAGGTTCATACCGAAAAAGAGCAAACCGAAACCAAGGATGGTCAATCCCACTTCCGGAACTTTGCCGCGTTTGATAAAACGCATCACCAGTCCGACCACGATCGCCGGCAGTGCGATCGCGCCGACATCAAATGCGATGATCTGCGCGGTGATCGTGGTACCGATGTTGGCACCGAAGATAACGCCGATGGATTGGGCAAGGGTCATCAAACCGGCGTTGACAAAACCGATGATCATCACCGTTGTCGCACTTGACGATTGGATAACCGCTGTAATACCGGCACCGGTGAGCAGTGCCAGAATACGATTGTTGGTACAGTAGCCGAGGATGCTTTTCATCCGTTCCCCGGCAATATTGGCAAGTCCGTCGCTCATCATGGTCATACCCAGCATAAAAAGTGCCAGTCCGCCGAGAACAGAGATGGTTATGTGCCAAGAACTTACCGCCATGACTTTGACCGGGATGGAACGGAAGACCCCTTGTGTGTGGTCGGCACTGATCTCAAAATCGACCTTGCCTTCGCCGGATTTTTTCGGGAGCGTGACTTTCACTTCAGCAACACCGTTTTTATCGGTCAGTACACTCTCCGGTTTGATTGCGGCACCGCCGGAAGCGGAAACGAAGACTTTTACATTGGCGCGCGGCTTGCCGGCAGCATCGACCAGTTTTATCCCGACCGGATCGGCGAGCGCGCTTCCCGCCTGCCCTTCCCGTTTGGAATCAACGATCTTAACGCCGTTGACAAAACGCACTTCAAGCGCATTCGCGTGGTCATCATTTGCAAAAAAGCGGATATAATTATCTCCGATGCGGTTTCCTGCGGTCACGGTAAAGCGGGCAATACCACCGGCGTTGGTACGCAATTGAGGCTCTTTGATCGTATAACAGCCGGGTATACCGGTTTCAGCGGTGACCTGGACATCCTTCAAAGGAAGGTTCTCTTTGTCCGTGGCACTGATTTCGATTTCAAACGTTTCCCCGGGGTGGACACATGTTCCATTGCCGGAGACAACTTCTATGCGGGAAAATTCAGCAATCTTTTCTTCTGCATAAAAATAACGGGAAAATATCAATGCTCCGATACCGCAGGATAACAGTATCAGTAAAAATATCATTCTGGGAGTTAAACTTTTTTTCTTTTCTTTTTCACTTTTCTTCATTCATTCATACCTTTCTTACAACACATTTCCGCGTATATTCCATCATCAAAGGACTACTGCCGCACCTGCGGCTGCATACGATAATATTGTCCGTTGAGAATATTCATTGCAAATTCTGCGGCCTGACGCGGGTCGAAGAAACCGTCGACAAAGATGTCAAGGTAAACATTTTCATTTTCCGGAGAAACCAGACCGCTCAAGTGGCCGCGGCAAAACGAACAGGCAAACTCGATCTCATTTTCACTGCCGGAACATGCCCATTCAAACTGTTCCGGAGAACCTTCTGCCAATATGCCGACCAGAGAAGCGGCAAATTTTTTCAATTCATCTTCCGACAAAAGGGTATTTTTATTGCATCCGTAAATGTCAATACAGCTTGACATCGCCCGGGCACGGGTGTGCTGATAGCGTTCGTACCAGGATAACTGCATACCGCATGAATGTTGATTTTCCACCACGGGCACCAGCCGTTCAACACCGGTCTCGCCGAGGATGCCCCGGTTGACCAGACTTGAGATGATCCAATAACCGGAACTCATCCCTTCGGCGAGAGCTTTGACTGCGACATCAAAGTCCACGCCACTTCCGCAGGTGAACAAATCAACAGCGGCGTAATCATGTTCGGGCCACGCATGTACAGCAAAATGCGACTCCGAAATAACAACTACGCCGCTGACACCCTGCGGTTGAAAAGAGTGAAAAACAGAATCGACCACATGGGCACCGGAGAGTTCCGCCGCCCGGAGAAAAACCTTCTCCAACGCGGCAGCATCGGTCAGCGTGGCAGATTTGCAATCGTAAAACTCGATCGTCATCTGTCTGCCGAGCGCGACACCGCCGGTGATAGCTGTGGCTTCATCTGACATAAAACTTATCTCGCCGGGTTACGATCATCCATTTCGTAACGGCAGTTGCGGTCGATGTAGTTCATAAACTCCATCGTCAGCTGCTGAGACTTGCTTTCCATGATCTCGCGGCGGATGTTCTCTTTATGCTGGGCAAAAGATTTCATTTCCGCAGAAACACGCTGGATCATTTCAACCAGCAGCGCGCCATCTTCGCAGTTGATGTCATTGGAGATGTCGCCGGTCTTCATCGTGCGCAAAGCGGAGAGCGATGCGGATATGATCGCCATGTGTGCCGGATTGTTCTCCGGTGCGCTGAGCATGGAGTAGGTGATGCGTTCCATTTTGCCGAGTTTGCGGAAAGCCTCGCGCCGTTTGGCAACAGGCTGCTTCATGACCGAAGAATAAAGTTCTTTGGCTTTGATGCGGGCAAGTTTAACACCTTCCGCAGCAGTGTAATCTTTGGTAAGCTGAACTTTCGCTTCGGCAAAGGTCATCGGACGCGCCGCAATGCGCTTGGTGACAAACGCGACCGCGACACCGTTTGCGGAACGGCGGGGACGGGAGAGCGGAGTGATGCTGTCACGCAACTCTTTGACCAGATCGGGAGATTGGATGGAGCTGACATTGCTGCCGTTGAACAGTACATTTTTGCTCTCGATAAGAGTAAATTTTTTCTTTGCGGCAAATTCGCGGAAGATCTTTGCGCGTTCGGCATCGTTTTTGGCATCATCGATCATCGCCAGGAGTTCGCGGTAGAAACCGTTCATCCGGGATGCCGCCAGATCGCCAGCCATCTGTTCGACCAGCAGCGGGCGGATAACTTCCGGCTTGCCGTTGGGGATGTTTTTATCTTTGATAAACTTACTGGTATAATCCATGGTCACGATCTTTTCGGCTTCGCTCTTGAACGGCTTGGCAGCCAGTTCAAACGCCATGACCTCCATGTGACCGGGGATGATGTAACGCTGCTTGTTGGCATCCATGAATTTTTTCAATGCGGCATCGTCGACCTTGACGAATTTGGCAAAATCGGCACCGTTGACTTTGAAGGCATTGATCGCGATGCGGGGGAAGTTGCTGCGGTAAACCGTTTCGACTTCGTTATCGCTGACAACGACATTACCGGCAAGGAACATAGGCAGCTGCTGGAGGATCATGCTCGTGCGCAGCGCGTTGACCAGTTCAGCACCGGAAATATGCTGATTTTTGAGAAATTCGTTGTACTTGGTCTGGGAAAATTTGCCATCCGCACCAACGAAAGCGGGCAGAATTTTCACAAATTCCGCAACCTGTTTGTCGCTGATGGTGTAACCGAGCTGTTTGGCACGTTCCGCCACGCAGTAGAAGTAGAAGAGAGTCTTGGGTTCACGCTGGGAACGGCCGCCGATGACACTCTCAAAAATCTGGATATCACGATCCAGTGTCATAAGGTCGCCGACCGTGACCTTGCTGCCGAAAGCAGTTCCGACCACCTGCGACTCAGGTGAACCGGAGAAAGCACATCCGCCGCGTCCCGGAGTCAGAAAATCCATAAACGCGATAATGATGACTGCGGCAAAAATACCGAACAACCACCGGCTGTGTTTGTGGAAAAGAGTGTTTAATTTTTTGATTACCATTTGCTGTTTCTCCTTATATTAATGAACAGTTTTATATGTTACTTTCTGTTATTTTTCACTTCACTGAATCGCAGCGTCACATCGACCGATGCCGGACGGATATCCAGCTCCCGGACCTTGCCGTGGCTGAAATTCCGCAAACCGACCGGACAATAGAGCGGCACGGTGACTTTTGCCGCCTTGCCGGCAAAGGTATCAGAGGATAAATCCGCCACAACAAAGAGTTTTTCATGTTCGATCTCATCCATAACCGCTTTGGGCGCAGTGATGACCACAGTCACATCGGAGACAGAGGACACAATGTTCAACTCCTTCTGCAACACGCCGGATGCCGATAATGATGCCGGGTACAAATAGCGTACCGGAACCTTTTCAAAACGTTTGCTTTCAAACGGAACCGGCTCGATCGCCACCTTGGCGATCACCTCAACGGTACTGCATACCAGATTGGGCATACCGGGTTTTTTCAATTTCAATTTCTTGGAAAAGCTGCGGTCAAAGTTCAAGTCAAGCAGTTCGGTTTCGATATGCTTTACCGCTTTCACTTCATCTTCCGGCCCGCTGATCCGTATGGTCGCCGGTTCACAGCTCAACCCGACCTGCCGGAAACCGCTCGGAACACTGCCGGAGGTGCTGGGAATGACTTGAATATCGCGCTGAATATACCGCTGTACCGGAAGTTCGACAAATTCCGGTTCCACGGAGGTGACGGCGATATCTTTTCTCCGCTCAAAATTGCGCTCATCCAGGTGTACGCGGAATTTGCCGTTGACCTGGTCACGCAGTTCGACTTTGACCCTGCCGCGCATCTTTTTTGCCTCTTTGAGACTGCGTTCAGTACCGCGCACGGCGACCCGGACTTCAAGTTTGTAATCATCCGGCATAAACAATCCGGAGGCAACTTCCACATCTACCGGAACCGAAACTTTATCGTTCAGCAGTTCCCGGTCACTCAGGTTCCAATAAAGCAGACAGGTCAAAGCCAGCGCCAGAAGTTTGCGCCAGATATCAACGCGGAAAAAGTCAAATATCCACTTCATTATTTCTCCTCCTTCCGTCCGTTGCCGTCCAGCGAAGCACTCTCTTCTTCCGCGCTCACCAGCTGCAGTGTTTCGTTGAGATCACCGGAATTTTTGCCGACGACCAATGTTTCCAACATCCGGCTGAGACCGAATTCGGACAGATCGCGGTGAAGTTCACCATCGTAGGCGACACACACACCGCCGGATTCCTCAGATATCATAATGGTAACGGCATCGCTTTCTTCAGCGATACCCATCGCCGCCCGGTGGCGCGTTCCCAGATGGGGGGAAATCTTTTTCGACCGGGTCAGCGGCAAGATCGCCCGCGCGGCAACGATCCGGTCGCCCCGGATGATGACCGCACCGTCGTGCAGCGGTGAATTGGGGAAAAATATCGATTCCAGCAGTTGAGAGTTCACTTGCGCATCAAGCTGAATGGCATCATCAATAATGGAGCGCAGCTGTTCCTTGCCTTCGATAACGATCAACGCGCCGATCTTGCTTCCTGCCATGTTGATGACCGCATCTTCGATTTCGCTGATGACCTCTTTGCGGTGCCGTTTTTCCATAACCAGTCCCAACTGAGTCAAACCGCGCCGCACTTCCGGCTGGAAGATTATCAACAGCGCGATGATGGTCGAACCGTAAAACTCCTCAAACAACATGGTAATGACCGGCAATGCCATGATCCGTGCCAACACCCACATCGTCAGCAGCAGCACCACCAGTACCAGCATCATCCGCGCGCCGTGGGTTTTGCGGGAATAATACAATACCGTATATACGACCGCAAAGATTATCACGATCTCCAGCGGCTGCCGCCAATTCAAGAGGATTTCCCAGATCTGCGTCATCATTTCTGCCTTAAACTCCTGAAATATGTGACTGTTTTTATTGCGTTCACCAACTCAGCGACCCCATGGGTACGGATGATACCGACGCCCATGGCGGCAAGTTCCAGTTCAATTGCCAGCGTTTCACCTTTGCGCTCAGCGGGGTTGCTCTCACCGGTCAGCTTACCGAGAAAACTTTTCCGGGAAACGCCGACCGCAAGCTCCGGCAACGGTGCGATCTTATCCAGTTCCGTCAGCATCTCCCAGCATTGCGCGGCACTCTTGGCAAATCCGATGCCCGGATCCAATACGATACGATCCTCCGGAACGCCGCTTGCAAGTGCAAACGCTTTTGCTTTGGCAAGTTCCGCTGCAACACCGGCAGCTACGCCATCGGGATAACGGCAATACTCTTCACTTTGCATCACTCCGGGTATCGCCCGGGAATGGTTCAATATCAGCGACACCTGATGACGCGCGGCAATACCGGCGATCTCCGGAGCCTCACGCAGCATGGAAACATCATTGATGATCTGCACGCCGCATTCGACTGCCGCTTCCGCGACTTCGCGGTGGCGGGTGTCGATACTGAAAATCATCTCCGGAAGCAGCCGTTTAAGACTTTCCACGACCGGGATGACCCGGGCAAGTTCAACGTTGACTGAAAGATTCTCCGCTCCCGGACGGGTGGATTCGCCGCCGATATCCAAAATATCGGCTCCCCCCTTTGCCAGCGCGAGACCGCGCGCCACTGCCAGATCCGGCGATGAATCGCGCCCTTCGCTGAAACTGTCACCGGTGGAGTTGACGATCCCCATGATCGCGCAACGGGACAACCGGCGGAGAAAATCTTTCAACACAAACATCGGCTTACTGCTGCTCCTCCTCCGGAGTTTCCACGCTGTCAACGACAGTTTCCGGAAGCTCTCCGGCAGGGTTTTCTGCGGAAATATCGACAACTTCACCTGCCTCGCTGTCTGCGGCGGTACCGGGTTCCCCGTCGTCGATCCTGATGATACGGGCGACACCGGTCAAACGGTCACCGGCGTTGAGGTTCATTATCCGCACACCGAGCGAGGCACGTCCGACCCGGCGGATCTCATGTGCCGGGATACGGGTCAGCTGACCGCGTTCCGTGGTAAGCAGGATCTCATCGTCTTCAGAGATTTGAATGACCGACAAAACGTGTTCGCCTTCACGGAGCTTGATATTGACCACGCCGCGCGCACCGCGGTTGGTCTTGCGGTAGGCGGAGACATAGGAACGTTTACCCATACCGCCGTCGGTGACGACCAGAACTTCCGGTCCGGCACCGTAAGCATCGGTTCCGGCGGCATCTTCCTCAACCGGGACTTCGACTTCGGTTTCAACACCGCTGCCGTCGATATCATCAGTTTCGATTTCGGCTTCATCGTAAGTGGGTTCAGAAACGATTTCCATGCTGACCACTTCATCGCCTTCCAGCTTGAATCTCATACCGGTCACGCCGCGCGCAGCACGTCCCATCGGACGGATCTGATCGTTGTTCTGATCGAAGCGGCACGCCATACCCAGGCGGGATGAGAGCAGTATTTCATCGCCGTTTCCGCTGATACCGGCACCGATAAGATCGTCATCATCTTCGATGACCAATGCCCGCAATCCGGTGCGGCGGAGGTTCTTGAAGAGCGCAAGTTCGGTCTTTTTGATGACACCGTTCCGGGTCGCCATGACGATAAAGCGGTCAGAGCGTTCAAGTTCTTCCCGGGTAACGGTAAGCATTGCGCAAATCTTTTCACCGGGTTCGACTTTGATAAGGTTGATGATCGCCTTGCCCTTGCCGGTGCGCAGACCTTCGGGAATTTCATACACATTGAGCCAGTACATGAAACCGCGATCGGTAAAGAAGAAGATGATATCGTGGCTGTGCGCGCTGAACAGGTGTTCCACATGATCTTCTTCTTTGGTTTCCATGCCGATGATGCCCTTGCCGCCGCGATGATAGGTGCGGTAGGTGTCCACCGGAACGCGCTTGATGTAACCGGTGTTGGAAACGGTTATCACGCAGCTGTGGCGGGGGATCAGATCGGCGATATTGAGGTCAGCATCATCCATGGTGATCTCGGTGCGGCGTTCATCGGCATATTTTTCTTTGACTTCAAGCAGTTCAGCTTTGACCACGCCGATGCGCTGTTCGCGGCTTTCGATCAGACCTTTGAGGTACTCGATACGCGCGGTAAGTTCCGCAAATTCGTCCTGAAGTTTGGCGATCGCCAGACCGGTGAGCTGATGCAGGCGCATATCCACAATGGCGGTGGCCTGGATCTCGGAGAACTCAAAACGTTCCATCAACCGTTTACGGGCGTTATCCCGGTCGGTCGAACTCTTGATTATAACCACGACTTCGTCAATATTTTCCACGGCTTTGATCAAGCCGGAAACGATGTGCATACGCGCTTCGGCCTCTTTCAAGCGGAAGATACTGCGGCGCAGGATAACTTCCAGACGGTGATCGATATACGCCTGCAATACCTGAACCAGATTCATCGTGCGCGGACGGTTGCGGTCGACCACCAGCATGGTACAGCCGATGGTGGTATCGAACATCGTCATGCTGAAAATGTGATTCAGCACCACCTGTCCCATCGCACCGCGCTTGATGTCGATAACGACACGGGTTCCGGCGCGGTCACTGGATTCATCGCGGATATCGTCGATGCCGACGATCTTCTTGTCCGCCATAAGCTGGGCGATATGGGCGATCTGCTCGGCTTTGTTGACTCCATACGGCACTTCGCTGATGATGATCTGCTCTTTGCCGTCAGATTCGATGATGTCAGCGCGGGCACGGAGATGAACACTGCCGCGACCGGTCTGATAGAACTGCCGCAGAGAATGACGGCCGCGGATAATGGCACCGCCGGGGAAGTCCGGACCGGGAAGATATTCCATAAGGTCATCGACGGAAGCATCGGGATTTTCCAGGAGAGCGACGGTAGCATCGATCACTTCCCCCAGGTTGTGAGTGGGGATACTGGTCGCCATACCGACACCGATACCGGTGGTTCCGTTGACCAGAAGCTGCGGGAATTTCGCCGGCAGCACGGAGGGTTCCACGTCCGATTCGTCGAAGGTGGGGATCATATCGACCGTATCTTCATTGATATCCTGAAGCATCTCTTCGGCAAGCCGTTCCATACGGCACTCAGTATAACGGCTGGCGGCGGCGGGGTCACCGTCGGCGGTACCGAAGTTACCTTGACCTTCGACCAGCGGAGCGCGCATACTGAACGGCTGTGCCAGACGGACCATGGCATCGTAGATGGCAGAGTCACCGTGCGGGTGGAAATTACCCATGACTTCGCCGACGACCTTGGCACTTTTGACCGTAGCGTGGCCCTTACCGATACCCATGCGTTTCATGGCGTAAAGGATACGCCGGGTCACCGGCTTGAGACCGTCACGGACATCAGGGATGGCACGTCCGACATTGACACTGAGGGAATACTGGAGATACGCGGTATGCATGATCTCCTCGATATTCACCTGAATATCCCGGGAATTGGTATCACTCATTGTTTTTGTTCCAAAATTTATATGTTGAAATTACACACTTACACTCATACACTATTAATATAATAATATAGCACTATCCCGCCTATTTAACAAGTGCATTTGCCGGTTTTTTACAAAAAATCACCACAGCTGTCCCATAAAAATCAAACCTGCGGCGGCGCATTGCGGGCAAGGTCGGTTTTTGTGACGAGTACGCAGAGGGAGCATACGACTGTACTCGATCTCTGCGGCGCAGGAGCAAGGCGCAAAAAAAAGCCCGCAATGCGCCGCCGAAGTAACGATTTTTACAAAAAAAACAACGTACTATTTTCCGGCAAGTTCAGAGAAGGAGAGCGGGCGGAACGAGGGCAGCAGTTTCCGGCGGAGTTTCTCGTTGACGTTAAGATACTTCCAGCGGACGAAGCTGAAATCGCACTCATGGTAATTTTCCAGAAACCCGTGATAAAGCACAGAACTTACCGGAATGCCTTCATATATCCAGGCGCACTTTTCAGCGGCAAGTTTTGCCATTTTGGAGTAAAGCAGATCCCGGCGGGGGGAATCGGGCAGCTTCACACTCTCTTCAAACCACAAATCAAACTGCCGGTCGGAAAATCCGGTGCGGTTGCAGGAACCGGCATTACCGGAGTAAAAGAGCTGGAGAAAATTCTCCGCATCCGGGTAATCCCCCACCCAGGACAACCGGAACAACTGGAACCGTTTCTGCCGCAGTTTTTCAAAAAAGCGCGGTTTGGAATTCAGTACCGAAACCACATTTATCCCCAGTTTGCGCCAATCGTCCACCGCCAGTTCCCCCATCTGCCGGTGGGCGGTATCGTTGCCGCTCTGGTCAAAGGTCAGCTCCAACGCTTTTCCGGTAGCAGGATCTATACCGCCGGGGTATCCCGCTTCGGCAAGGAGCTGTTTTGCCCGTTCCAGATCGTATACGGCAAAGGGGTTGATGTAATCTTTATCATACCCCGCCACTCCCGGCGGGATCGCCGTCTGCACCGGAAGAAGCTGTCCTCCGGCATGGGAGACCCGCCGGGAAACATTGTACGACAGACTCAAAGCCTGCCGCAGTTTGAGATTGTCTTTCAATTTCGGGTCGGCAAAGTTGAAGCCGATATATCTGATCTCAAACTCCGGATTGCTGACCAGCTGCACCTGCCGCCGTTTCAATGCCGGGATCAGCACATTGCCGGAGAGCATGGTTTCCAGATTGTCCTTATCCAGCGCGTTGAGGTCGAGCCGCCCCTGAAGAAACATCATCCACGCGGTCATCGGCTGCCGGATCTGGAAGATGGATATGCCATCCAGCAGCGGCAGAGCTTTCTTCCGGTCGGCAGGATTTTCCGCACCGGGAAAAAATTCGGTTCTGAACTCCGGATTGCGGGTAAACTCCAGGCGCAGATTATGTACCCATTCGCGGAGAATGAACGGCCCGGAGCCGACCGGATGCCGCCCCAGTTTTGTTCCGTAAAATTTTCCGGCTTTACGGGAAACTATTCCGGCATTGGGCATGGCGAGCATATAGAGGAAACGGGGATCGGGTTTCGTCAGAGTAATGACGAACCGCCGCTCGGAAATTACCTTTATCCCGGCGATATCCAGCTCATACGGGCGCCAGTCGTCCCGGGAACAGCTGGAGCTGGCGTTCCGGAACTTTTCCAGCTCTCTGATCTTCCCCCGGAACATCCAGTAAACCGGACTGTGCAGCCGCGCATCGGCAAAACGCAGCAGGGAAAACTTCACATCATCTGCCGTCACTTTCCGGGAGTTCCGGTCAGGGAAACACGCATCCGGGTGAAAATAGAGATCGTCCCGCAGTTCAAATTCAAACCGGGTGAAATCTGCCGACACCTCCGGCATCGCCGTCAGCATCGACGGTTTCAGCGTGTACGGCCGCTTCAAATAGTCGTACTGCAATAAAGTATCATAAACCAGAGCCGTAAGATCCCGGCTGGCAAGATCATCCGCCCGCACCGGGTCCAGCGTCTTGACCTGACCGCCGGAACCGGTACGCAAGACCGCCGCACTGCTCACAGCCGCAGTTATGAACAGTGCCAAAGCGATCAGATACTTTCCAGCCTTTCTCATGGATAACGGCACATCCCGTTTTACGCCGTCACCCGCAGGAAACGTTCCAATGCCGCCTGATACTTTTCCGCATCAGCCGCATCGGGCTCAAAGCTCTCCAACTCAAAGGAGTTCCGGACGACTTCGCGCGCCGCATCCACTCCGGACAACTCTCCGGCGGCGATCGCCTGCCCCAGAATGTTTCCGGCGGCAGTAGCTTCAATGGGACCGGTGATGACCTTGCGGTCGAGAGCACTGCTTGCCAGCTGCATCAGGAAACGGTCTTTGGTTCCGCCGCCGACGATGTTCAAGCAGGAGTAACGGACATTTTGCAGTTTTTCGATCATCTCCAGTTTGCACCGGAAATAGAGAGCCAGACTGTCGTACACGGCACGGATGACTTCGCCGTCGGTCATATCTTCACACTGTCCGGTCATCCGGCAGTATTTACGGATATTACCGGGCATATCTCCCGGCGCGGCGAATCCGGCATAGTTGGGGTCGATAAAATATTTACCCATTTCAGCCGCACGCGCCATCTGCTCCAGATCGTTGAAAGAAAGGTTTTTACCGCTTTCATTCCACACCCGGCGCAACTCCTGGAAGAGCCACGAACCCATGATATTGGTCAGGTAACGGATCTTGCCGCCGACACCGCCTTCGTTGGTGACATTGGCAAGTTCAGAAGCCTCACTGAGCTGCGGAGCATCACTTTCCACGCCCAGCAGAGCCCAGGTTCCGGCACTGAGATACGCCCATTCGCTTCCGACGGGAGCAGGAACCGCCAGCACCGCGCTGGCAGTGTCATGGGAACCGCACTTGAAAATGGGAATGGGGGAGATACCCAGCTCCGCACAAAGTTCCGCTTTCAACATTCCGTTTCCGGAACACGGCGGCACGACTGCGGGGAACACTTCCCGGGGAAGACCGATACGGTCGATAAGTTCCCAATGCCAGTTGCGGCTTGCCGGGTCAAGCAGATTGGTGGTGGAACAATGGGTGTACTCCGCTGTAAAATCTCCGCCCAGCGCAAACGCCAGCGCATCGGGGATGGGCAGAAAGGTGCTGCCGGCAAAATCTTCCGGAAACTGTTCGTAATGGGCGCAAAGCTGATATACGGTATTGAGGGTCATGCACTGGATGCCGGTGGCGCGGTAAAGTTCACTTTTGGAAACTCTTTTCCACAACTTTTCCGCCGCCGCGACACTGCGTTCATCCCGGTAATTGTAGGGTTGACGGCGCATCTTCCGGGTCTTGTTGTCGAAAAACACATAATCCACCCCCCAGGTGTCGATGGAAATTCCATCCAGCTTCACCCCGGTGGCGACAGCTTTCTTCAATCCGGTGACCAGCTCGCCGGTCAATGCTTCATAATCCCAGTAAAAAGAGCCGTCCTTTTCCACCGGTCCGTTGCCGAAACGATGCACCTCTTCCAGAGAAAGAGTGCCGCGCTCCAACTTGCCGATGATCGCACGTCCGCTGGACGCGCCCAGATCGAATGCCAGATAATTACCCATAAGTTCCCAAATCCTCCATGTAAGTATTCAGCTTTCAGTTCTCTTTGAATGGCGGACCACCTGTTCATAGGGCAGTTTTCCGCCGAAAATATCCAGTGCCGAACCGACGGTGTAGTGTATCCGTCCTCTGCCGACACGTTCAATGGTTTCAATATCGGTAAATGTGGAGATGCCTCCGGCGTAAACGCAGGGCAGTTCGGATGCTCCGGCAAGGATATCCAGAAGTTCACAGTCGATACCGGATTGTTTGCCTTCCACATCGACAGCGTGGATAAGAAACTCGGAACAGTACCCGGAGAGCATACCGAGCGTTTCCGGGGTCACTTCCAATCCGGTGAACTTCTGCCACCGGTCAGTAACGACGAAATATTTTCCCTCCGCAGTACGGAGGCAGGAGAGATCAAGCACAAGGTGTTCAGTTCCGGTGATTTTGAGCAGAGCGGAAAGTTTTTCCTTCTTGAACTCACCGCCGGAAAAGACGAAACTGGTGACGATCAACTTTGCCGCCCCCGCATCCAACCAGAAACGGGCATTTTCGTCATTCACCCCGCCGCCGAGCTGAAGTCCGCCGTTCCACGCACTGAGCGCGGCAACAGCGGCACTCTGATTGCCCTGCCCGAGCTGAATGACATGACCGCCGGTCAGGTTATCTTTCCGGTAAAGTCCGGCGTAATACTCCGGCGGCTGTTCCGAAACAAAGTTCGTCCGTGGTGCCGCCGAGCCGGATGCTTCCAACGTACTGCCGACGATCTGCTTCACCTTGCCGTCATGCAGGTCGATACAAGGACGGAATTCTGCGCTCAATCCCACTTCTCCACACTGATTTTCTGGGTCATAACACTCATATCCCCGGGAACAACTTCCCGGACATCATCAAAGACATTGGCACACTCCACGCACAGCATACGGTGATACTCATTATCGCCGAAGTCGGCCATGGCGCGGGATTTGGCTATCCACGGGTTCCACACCACCGTGGAGTACGAACCGCACTTTTCCACCCGGATCGTCCGCCGGAACTCCGGATCGGAAACGCTGACACTTCCGGCGGAAGGACAAAAGACCCGGTCGATCTCCCGGTCGATTTCAAGATCGCCGTACTGCACACACCGGGAACCGGCAAACTCCGGAGCTTTGTCGGTGTAGGGAACGTTGTCCAAACCGTGAATGGAGATCTTTTCGGCTTCGCTCACCGAAAAATAGGTGTGCAGAGCCGCCTGATAAGTTTCGACACTGCTGCCGGTATTGACCGCGCGCAGTTCCAGTTCCAGCACACTGCCGACCGTCACCCGGAGTTCCAGATGAAATTTGATGGAACACAAAGCGGGATCACAATCACTGTCGTCCAGAGAGAGTACCACCGAAGTGGCATCACCGGCAAGTTTTTTGACCTGAGCAAGTTTCCACATGGAAACACGCGCAAACCCGTGCGCCGGCAATCCCGGCTCTGCCGCCGCACCGAACCACGGCCAGCAGACCGGAACTCCGCCGCGGATGGCTTTGCCCGGTTCAAAAACCGATTTACTGCTCATCCACAGAACCGGACGTTCCCCCGCCGGAGCGTAAGAAAGAACGTGACCGCCGTAGAGAGAAATTTTCGCATTTCCGGCACAGTTTTCAACGTTCAGCACCGGGAACGGCAGAGTTGTACTGTCAATGGTAACGCCGCAAGCGGCAAGTGTCTTTTCGTCAGGCATGATTCACTCCTCAAATAACACGGGATAACTGTTCAAATTGGAAAGGATGACGGCTTCACCGTAAAGCGCAGATGAACCTTTCATCCGCAAAACGCTGCCGCGCCTGGCAAGCTCCCGGTTCGCCCACAAATAATCTGCCGCCGCCGCACCGAGATCGCTGTGTTCGACCGGATTCTTCGCCGGACGTTCCAGATGCGCCGGATCATCGCAGAGCCGGGGGAACTCCCCTTTCAGCGTCAATACGGCATCACTTCCGGTACGACGCACCACTTTGCGGATCTCTCTATGGGCAGAAGCAGAAGCAAAACAATCGGGGATAACCAATTCATCTCCGGGAGTTTCCGGAGCGAAAACGCTTCCGGCGGCGCGCCAGCTGAAAATGCTCTTGAACTTCCACGGGCGTTTTTCCATTACCACCTCCTCCGGAACGGTCAACACCTTCCGGGTCAGGACGACTTTACCTTCATCGACCGCGATCCGGTATTCCGCCGAAACTCCGGAAATCTTTTCCGCGCCGCGATGCCGCCAGAGGTCATCTCCGCAAATATATTCCGCCTGCGCGCCGTCAGCAGAACTGACCCGCACCATCAGCACGGCGGCACTGCCGGAATAGATCACACCGGAAGGAACATCCACGGTACGGACACTATCTTCACCGTAGATGCGGAATTCGACTTTTGCCGCATCAAGCAGAAACTCCACCGGTTCCAGTTCCAGATCGCGCACCACGCCGCCGTTATCTGCGGCGATATCGCAGTTGAGCAGTGCGATATTGCTGAACACGGTCCAGTGCCGCTTCACCAGATATTCACATCCGAAAGGGATGACATTCGCGCTGTCAAATTCAGCGCACAGATTATCGTTTGTCCGGTGACAGCGCAACTTTTCCGGCAGAGCCAATGCGCCGGAAAATCCGGCTGCCGCCACGCGCCCCAACCGGAAAAAACATCTCTTTTCTCCGGAAACTTCCACCGCATATTCCCCGGAGGAAAAAGCGGTAAAACGGTTTCCGTCTGCAAACACACTCAATTCATCAGCTATCTTCATTGCAGCAAGCTCCTTTCTCCTGCATATCCAACTCATCTTCATCAATAAAACGGGCAACGATCACCTGCCAGCGCAACTCATTTTCCGCCTGTGCCGCCGCCCATCGCCGGAACTCTTCAGCTCCGCCGTCAAACCCGACAAGAGTTTTCAGCTCCGCCAAAGTGGAACGGAACAAAACCGCTTCCGCCTGCCGGACATTACACCGTTTCAAAACAGAGCGGACGCGGTTGACTATCCGCCGGGAATGCCAGTTGCGGACCAGCAGAAACACCGGATAGATCACTGCCAGTATCCAGAACGCCCACACCGGCAGTCCGGGAAAAACCAACGCTTTCAACACCTCCGCCACCGGCAGGAGCAGCATCGGAATGACAAAAAGCAGGGCATCCACATCCCGGATGAAACAGTTTCCGAGATAGCGGCGCAACGGACTTTTTGCCGTCTGATAGGCGAAATACTCCTCCAGCGTTATCTCACACAAACTCTGCCGCACCGAATGGCACAACTCATGGGCAAGCAGTTCATCCCGGGTGTAACTCAGGAAACGGCGGTGATTTTTAAAGGCATTACGCAAAAGCATAATGGAAAAATTCTCATCCGGATCGCTCAGCATACAACCGCCCCAGAGCAATCCCACAGCTTTGGTCAGATAAAATCCGGGAACGTGACGCACCGCAAATCCATAAAGCTCCCACGTCTGGCGCGCAACATCATCGACCAGTTCCGGGGCGATCTTATCACTGCTCCGGACCGTAACAAAGTCGAAAACGTCCGCACTGCCGACTTGTTCGATACGTTCATCGAACTCCTTATGCACCCGGATGATCTCACCGGTGCGGATAAAGAACTCCTCCCGGTTTTCTCCGGGTGCCGGTAAAAATCCGGCACTGTCCAGCCGGAGCAATTCAGCTTTCTGATCAGCGGTCACTTTTGCGTCCCGTTTCCGTTTTTACCGGAATGTTTTTTGTGGTGATCGCCGCCCTTGCCGCCGGAATGGTTTTCATTGCCGTTACCCTTGTCGTTGCCCTTGTCATTATGGCCGGAACGCCGGTTTTCGCCGCCGCGCCGCTCATTAAGCAGCGATATCTCATCCAGAGCGAAGGACTTGGAAACGCCGGTCTCAAAGGTCACGACCACCTTGCGGGTAAGCAGATTCCGGTCGGTGATCTTGCCTTTTCCGGCAGGGGTGTCGCACATTTCGCCTTTACGCGGCATCTCTTTGGCAAGTTCCAGATATCCCTCGTGTTCAAACTTGAGACAGCACTTCAATCTGCCGCAAACTCCGGAAATGGAACTGGGGGTCAGGGCAAGATCCTGCTCCTTTGCCATACGCACATTGATGGAGTTGAACTCCTTCATAAACGAACTGCAGCACAGCGGACGGCCGCAGACAGCGATACCGCCGAAGATACCGGTCTCATCCCGGACACCGATCTGCCGCAATTCGATACGGGTGGACAATGCCCGGGAAAGTTCTTTGACCAGCTCGCGGAAATCCACCCGTCCATCGGCGCAGAATTGAACTGTCAGCAATTTGCAGTCCAGAGAATAATGAGCGTTGACCGGATTCATCTTCAAATCCAGCTGATCGATCCAGTGCTGGACCGTCGGCATGGCGTTGCGTGCCTTGCGGTAATTTTCGTTGGCGGCGGCAAGCTCACTGTTTCCCGCCTTACGGGTCACTTGCGGAAGTTCTTCCACCCGGCTGGTCATACTCGGAGCATCCAGCTCCCGGACGACTTCACCCAGATCTTCGTAAAAATCCCGGTTGAAAACGCATATATCTCCGACCTTGAGAGCCAACTCCTCTGCGGCACGGACCTCCAGCGTGGCTCCATTTTCCAATTTAACAAACAATATCTTTTCCATAGCGGCAACAAAAGCTCCAATCGTCTCTGTATAATAATAAATACTCGCACTCAATATAGCAGTTGCAACCAACTTTTACAAGTTACGGAACACAAAAAATGGTAATGTTTCACCGTTATCCCGTAAAAATCATCCGTCTCAGGTCAGTACCACCGGATAATGGGTGTCGTTAACGATACAGCCCATCTCCGCCGGCCCGAAACAGCTTACAACCCGAGGAAAACTTTTTCCACGCTGGTCCCGGAACGTTCCACCGTGCGGTCGGCGACCAGCCCGAAAGCGGGTTCACAACGCTCGATATATTCAGTACGGATGGTAACTGTTTCCGGATTGATGTACGGTTTCATTTTGCCGTCTTTCAACCTGGCGATCGCGGCGGCGGTCCGCTTCCGGAGCAGCTGTTCCGCATCGGCGGGAGCAAGAAGCATCGCGCTCTGGCAGGAGATGGAACGTTTGACACAACAAGTGACCACCTGCGGCAGAAATGCACGGGCTTCGGCACAGAGTTTATCACATCCGCTGGTCATTATCACCGGTACTCCATACTCTCCGGCGATGGCAGTATCAATGGCGAACTCCCCTGCCCGGACGCCGTTCATCCAGATATTCTGTATGCTTTTGGAGGAGTAAGTGTGTTCCAGCAATGCCCTCTGAGTTCCCGCCATGGCGTGATATCCCAGCAAAATGATTCCGTCACTGCCTTCGATATCAAAGAAACGCCGTCCGGGAGTTGCCCCCTGGATCAGCTTCACTCCCGGTATCACTTCGCTCCACAAAATACTGACACCGCCGCCGTGACCGTCCCGGACGACGACCTCATCAGCTCCGGCATCGAAACACGCCTGAGCGCAGATATTGACCTCCCGGGTGAGATATTTCCGCCCGACGGCGTATTGGGAACCGTCAGCAAGAACAAATGTGGAGTTGGCAATACCGCTTATACCTTCCATATCAGCAAAAATATAAATTTTCACAACAGTACCTTTCCAAATGTTACTGAAAAAAGTTTTGGTGAAATATAACACCGGACAGATTATTTTCAAGCGGAATTTTGTGCAAAAAACAGGATTTTACTTCCTTGACAAAATACAAAAGCGTGATATCTTATTTCAAAACTGAAAAATCGAAAGGAACTGCTATGTCCACCATTCCACGTCCGGAATATCCGCGCCCGCAATTTTACCGCAAAGACTGGCTGAATCTCAACGGTCAATGGAGTTATGAACTTGACTTGAGCGAAAGCGGTGTCGATGACGATGCGCTGGTGTTCGGTCATCCTGCTCAGGGAAAGATACCGGACAGATCACGCACCGCAGTCTCAGCCGGGATATATTCTCAGGAGATAACCGTTCCCTTCTGCCCGGAAAGTCCGCTTTCCGGTGTCAATTTCAAAGATTTCATCCCCTCGATCTTCTACGCCCGCAAGATCACCGTTCCCGCCGACTGGCAGGGGAAACAGATACTCCTTCACTTCGGCGGCGTGGATAATACCGCAATGGTCTATATCGACGGTAAATTCGCCGGACGGCACAAAGGCGGACAAACCTCGTTTGAAGTGGACATCACCACTTTGGTCACGCCGGGAAAAGAACATATTCTCACTCTGCACGCGACTGACCGCATCAAAGAAGGTCTCTCCGGTTCCGGTAAACAATCCCGGTGTTACCAATCTTACGGCTGTTTCTATACCCGCGTTACCGGCATCTGGTCAACAGTCTGGCTGGAAGCGGTCGACTTTGCCGGGTTGAAACGCTGCCGCATCATCCCCGATCTGGACAACGGCGCGTTCACTTTTATTCCGGAATATTACAATATCGGTTCCGGATACCGCCTGGAGATCACCGTCTATGCAGATTCCGTCACTGCCGCCAGGAAAACCATCTCCTGCGCCGACGGCATTCCGGCAACACTGGAACTTTCCGCCATCCGGGAATGGAACCCCGATGATCCGTTCCTCTACGACATAACATTCAAGGTTTTCAACGCCGCTGGAGAGGTGACCGACGAAGTATCTTCCTATGCCGGTCTGCGTAAAATTTCCATCATCAAAGACCGGATATATCTCAACAACCAGCCCTTCTATCTCCGTTTTGTTCTTGATCAGGGTTACTATCCGGACGGCATCTGGACCGCGCCGGGTGACGCGGCATTGAAGCAGGATATCGAACTTGGCAAAGCCGCCGGTTTCAACGGTGCGCGACTCCACCAGAAGGTCTTTGAAGAACGTTACCATTACTGGGCGGATAAACTCGGTTATCTCACCTGGGGAGAGTTCGGAAGCTGGGGACTTCAGCACAGCGAGGCCGCCGCCCGGGAAAACTTCCTCAGCGAATGGCGCGAAGCAGTCTTGCGCGACATGAACCATCCTTCCATCATCACCTGGTGTCCGCTGAACGAAACCTGTTCCACCGACCAATACGCTATAACGGTAAAAACAAACAGCGTGAAACAAATCAACGCTTACCGCGACTGGGTGAAAGCGATATACGATCTGACCAAAAGCATCGATCCCACCCGCCCGCTTCACGACAGCAGCGGTTATGTCCATGTCAAAACCGACATTTGGAGTGTCCACTGTTACTGCAAGGATGCCGCAACCCTTGAGGAAAAGATGCATCCGGAGGGAAAAAAAGTTTTCATCCAGCCCCCGGAACTCTCCATCGGCTACTGCGGACAACCTTATATGTGCGACGAATTCGGCGGCTTCATGCACATCCCCCCGGAAAAGCGTGATGACTCGGAACGCTGGGGTTACAACGGCTTGGATCTGCAGACACCGGAGGAGCTGTGCGAAAAGATACTCGAACAGGTTGAGTTTCTGATAAACTCTCCCGATGTTGCAGGTTACTGTTACACTCAGCTCACTGACGTGGAGCAGGAGCAGAACGGCATTTACAGCTACGACCGTTCTCCCAAAGCCGCCCCGGAACTCTTCAAGGCGATCTTCGGTCGAAAACCCGCATGGAGCAAATTCTGACGGCTAATGTCGCGCGGGCGCGATGTTTTCCATTGACAAAGCGGCGTTGCAGTGCTATATTGTTACCCGTGTAATTTTGTACTGCAACCAAAGATGGAGAATCACATAATGAGCAAATGTTTTGAAACGGCCAAAAACTTTTATGCCGATCTGGGAGTTGATGTGGAGGCCGCTTTCGCGCGGCTCGATCAGATCCCGGTCAGCATCCACTGCTGGCAGGGTGACGATGTCAACGGTTTTGAAAACTCCGGCGATCTCGACGGTGGTATCGCTGTCACCGGAAATTACCCCGGCCGCGCCCGCAATATCCGGGAATTGAAGTGCGACATCGAAAAAATGCTCTCCCTCGTTCCCGGCAGCAAGCGGCTCAACATCCACGCCATTTATGCCGATACCGAAGGCAAAAAGGTCGAACGCAACGAACTTGATGCTTCCCACTTCGCCTCATGGATCGACTTCGCGAAAAAGAACAGCCTCGGTCTGGACTTCAACCCGACCTTTTTCGCTCATCCCCTTGCCGCCAACGGAACCTTGTCCAGTGCCGATCCCGCCATCCGCAAATACTGGATCGAACACGCGATCAACTGCCGTAAGATCGGTGCTGAATTCGGCAGACAGCTTGACAACCCCTGCGTGACCAACATCTGGATCCCCGACGGTTTCAAAGATATCCCGTTTGACCGGCTTTCCCCCCGGAAACGTCTGGAAGAATCTCTCGATGCCATCTTTGCCGCCGATGTCGATGCCAAGTACAACCTCGATGCGGTGGAATCCAAACTTTTCGGTATCGGTGCCGAAAGCTGTACCATCGGTTCCCACGAGTTCTACATGGGCTACGCCGTCTCCCGGAAAAAACTGCTCTGTCTGGATGCCGGACACTTCCATCCCACCGAAGTCATCTCCGACAAGATCTCCAGTGCGCTGCTCTTCCTCGATGAGATACTCCTCCACGTCAGCCGCGGTGTCCGCTGGGACAGCGACCATGTGATCTGCTGGGATACGGAACTGCAATCTATCGCTTCGGAGATCATCCGGAACAACTTTGAACGCCGCGTCCATATCGGTCTGGACTACTTCGATGCTTCGATCAACCGCATCTCCGCCTGGACCATCGGCGCACGCAATATGTCCAAAGCTCTGCTCTTTGCCCTGCTGGAACCTGCCGAACTGCTCCGCAATGCCGAAAATTCCGGCGATTACGGCACCCGGCTGGGAATCATGGAAGAGCTCAAGACCATGCCCTTTGCCGCCGTCTGGAAAGAGTACTGCGAACGCAGCGGCGTTCCCTCCGGTCTCAACTTCCTTGATGAAGTCAAAGCATACGAAAAAAATATCACTTCCAAACGGAGTTGAAGATCAAAATGGTGAAACGTATTCTGTTCCAGGGTGATTCCATCACCGATGCCCAACGCAACCGCGAAACGCCCAACGGCTACGGTCCGGATATGGGATCCGGTTATGTTGCACTCACGGCAGGAAGATTGCTTGCCGATCATGTTGACCGGGATTTCTGCTGTATCAACCGCGGTATCTCCGGAAACCGGATCGTCGACCTTTACGCCCGCTGGAAGATCGACGCTCTCAACTTGAACCCCGATCTCATCAGCATCCTCATCGGTGTCAACGACACCTGGCATGAGATCATGCGGAAGAACGGCGTGGATGTTGAACGTTATGAACAAATCTACCGGATGCTCCTGCAATGGACGAAAGAGGAGCTTCCCGATGTAAGACTGGTTCTCTGTGAACCATTCTGTCTGGAATCGGAGATCGTCACCTCCCGCTGGTGCTATGAGATCGCCCAGCGCAGCGAAGTCGTGCAGAAACTTGCAAAAGAGTTCGATGCGACATTCGTTCCCCTGCAGCAGGCGTTGAGCGATGCTGCGCGCCGCGCCGGAAACAACTTGAAAATTTTACGCGATGGTGTGCATCCGGCTCTTGCCGGCGCGCAGATCATCTCAGATCAATGGCTTAAAACGGTTAAACTGTAATTATGGACTTTCAGAAAAATATCAGAGATATCATCGTCGAACTGGGTGAAGACCCGGAACGTGAAGGTCTGGTCAAAACTCCCGAACGGGTGGAACGCAGTCTGCGCTTCCTGACCAGAGGTTATCACCAAAAGCTGGAGGATGTGGTCAACGGTGCCCTCTTTGAAGCGGAATCCGACGACATGGTCATCGTCCGCAACATCGAATTTTTCAGCATGTGCGAACACCACATGCTCCCGTTTTTCGGCAAGTGCCACGTCGGTTACATCCCGAAGGGAAAAATCATCGGCGTCAGCAAGATCGCCCGTATCGTCGATATGTTCGCACGGCGGCTCCAGGTGCAGGAACGGTTGACCAAAGAAATTTCCCACGCGCTGATGGATATCCTCGGTGCCGAAGGTGTCGGCGTGGTCATGGATGCCCAGCACCTCTGTATGCAGATGCGCGGCGTGGAGAAACAGAACTCCGTAATGACCACCAGCTCCATGCTGGGCAGTTTCCGCCGCGAACTTGCCACCAGAAACGAATTCACCCGGCTCATCCGATGAAAGCATTGATACAACGCGCCAATCGCGGACGGGTGACCGTTCTCGGCAGAGAAACCGGTTCCATCGGTGCCGGTCTGGTCATCCTGCTCGGTGTCATGCCGGAAGATGACGAGCGCATGGCGGAATATCTTGCCGACCGCTGTGCCGGTTTGCGGATCTTTGAAGATGAGCAGGGCAAGATGAACAAATCCCTGCTCGACATCGGCGGCAGTGCCCTGGTCATCTCCCAGTTCACTCTTTGCGCCGACGTTTCCGCCGGTCGCCGTCCCTCCTTTTCCGGCGCGGCACATCCGGAGAAAGCCAACATTCTTTACGAGCACTTCAAAGCGGCACTTGCCCGCCTCGGTGTGCCGGTGGCATCCGGCGAGTTCGGTGCCGAAATGCTCGTGGAGATAGATAATGCCGGTCCCGTGACTATGATGCTGGAAACCACAGTCAATGCCGCAGGAAAACCGGCTCTGCGTTAACAATATAACTTTCGGAGTCTCTCATGGATGGTGACAGTGGTGCGGACAAGACCATCGTTATAAATGGAAACGATCCCTCCATAACTGTATCAGAAAGCGGTGATGTTACCATACTGCTTTCGCAGGAAGCTCCGGTTCCGCCGGAAACGACCGGAACCGGACTCCGCAATGCCGATGCTGAGATCAAGCACATCATCTCCGGCAGCGGTTCTTCCTCCGTTGCCGCAACTCCCGTTGACCAGCTCTCACTGTGCGATATCCGGCAGCTTTATGTCACAGGCTCCCTCCTCGGCAGCGGCGGTCAGGGTATCGTTCACTCCGGGAGCGATCCCGCCCTCGGCCGCGCCGTCGCAATAAAGAGTTTACGCAAAGAACTTCAGCAAAACGCGCAATCCCGGGAGGAGTTCATCCGGGAAGCGCGGCTTACCGCCATGCTCGATCACCCGGCGATACTGCCGGTATACAACCTTTGCGGCACCGGCGACGGCGACCTGCATCTGGCGATGAAAGTTCTCCACGGGATATCTTTCAAAGATTACCTTGCCAAGACCTCTGAACGCTATGCCGCCGGCAACATCAAAAATTTTGACGAAGACAACGCTCTCATCAACCGTTTGAACATCTTCATCAAAGTTTGCGAAGCCATGGCGTATGTCCACTCCAAAAATATCATCCACTGCGATTTGAAACCGGAAAACATCATGCTCGGTCAGTACGGAGAAGTTTATATCATCGACTGGGGCATCGCCCGCGAATACGGCGACACTGCCGCCGTGCCGCAGAAGGTCATGGGCACTCCGCGTTATATCGCGCCGGAAAATCTGCTCCACCAGCCGTGCGACCACCGTTCCGACATCTACTCGCTCGGGGTGATACTCTTTGAACTTGTGACGCTGAACCAGGCATTCTCCGGCGATTCCGCCGCCGATGTCATCGCCAAAGTCAAAACGGGAAAATTCAATGCTTTGCGCCACCGCTTTTCGCACCGCATCCATCCCGACCTTGCCGCAGTCATCAGCAAAGCCACGGCGCACGATGTAAATTCCCGCTACGCCACCACGGAAGCTCTCACCGCCGATCTGCGCCGCTACCTGCGCGGTGCGGAAGTTTCAGCCAATCCCGATACCGGCGTGCGGAAGGTCATCCGCTGGATAAAACGCAACCGCCGCAAAGCCGCAGCTGCGGCAGCGGCGGCACTGGTCATTCTGGCAACTTTCAGTATGCTGGGGATCTTCGCCGCCAATATGCGCGCAGCGGAAAATGAACACCTCCGGGACAACACCATCGACCTCGCTATGGCGGAAGCGGTTCAGAATGCCGTTACCATCGACCGCACCTTAAACCACATCGCCACACTTCTCGGTGTCCTCAACGCCGATCTGGCAATGCTTCTCGACCTGAACCGCAACGTCTCCACGCTGGGCAATCCGGAAATATTGCCCGGAAGTTCAACTTCCGCCAACTGCACGGAAGATAACTGTTTCACTCCGGAGAACACGCCGGAAAACCACTTTATCCCGGGCAAGCCGCTCGATCTTTTCCGGGCGACCTATCATCATCCCGGTTCAGCAGCTCCGGCAAAATCGGTCCATATCCTGCGCTGTCTCCGTCCGGCAGTATCCCGGATGCGCCGCACCGTTTTAAAAAGCAATCCGGAACTGCCCAACGCCTCATCCGCCGATCTTATAAAGGCTTACCGGGAACTCAAACTTCCGGTATCGTTCTGCTACTTCACTCTGACCAACGGGCTTCATATCGTTTATCCGGGCAACAATGAAGTCAAAGCCGGTTTCGACGGCCGCACCCGTCCGTGGTTCAAAAAAGCCAAAGGCAAAGGTGCTGTTCCGGTATGGACACTGCCCTATCTCAACGCGTTCAAACAGGAAACTCCGGTCATAAGCTGTTCGATGGAGATCATCGGCGCACGGGAGAAACTTCACGGGGTGTCAGGCGTGGATATTCCGCTGCCGGTCATCGAAAATATGCTGATGAAATCTCCGGGAAAAGCGGCGTATATCAAAGAACGGATGCTCTTGAGCCCGGACGGAAAAGTAATCGCCGCCGTGACCGGGACCGCCGGAACATTCAAAGTCGACAACCAGCTCAAACGCGACTCCATCCTGAACCGTAAAAATCTCAAACTCATCCAATCCAGCCGCTACGGCAGATTTCTCCGCACAAAAAACGGCAAAGAGGAACTTGTCGTCTACTCCACGGTAGCTTCGGCACAATGGATCTATATCGAAAAGATCGATTTGAAAAAACTGCTCTTTTTCAGCCGCGTTTACCGGCAATAAGCTGCTTGAACTGTGCGCTGTCGCGCCCCCACAGCATCAATGCAAGCTCGATCAGTGCCCCCTCCGGCAGTGCGCGCTCTTTCAATTCCGCAAAAAATCTCTCTCTGCCGGAAACTGCATCCGGTACTGAAGCATCATCAAAACGGCGCAGCAGATACGGGTCACGCAGCCACGGCCGGGCGATCATGACCCCGGCACAGCCGGAAGCAGAAACCAGTTCCTGCGCTTCTGTGACCGATGAGATATCTCCATTGGCGATCAGCGGTATGCTCCGGCACAGCTTCACCGCGCGGTACACCCGGGAAAGCCGCACTTCCACCGGCTGCACAGAGTATAACTCTTTCACCGTGCGGTAATGGAAAAATATCTTGCTGACAACGCCGGAACTTATAACTTCCTGAAACAGCGTATCCATTTCGTTTTCATCCTCCCATCCGGCGCGCATTTTGACACTGAGAGGGATATTTTCCGGCAGAGCCGCTTTCACTGTCCGGCAGAAAGATGCCAATTTTTCCGGGTGGCGTAATGCCCCACCGCCGGCACCGCCGGAACTGACCTGCCGGCTCGGACAACCGAAGTTGAGATTCACCGACTCCGCACCCATTTGAACAAATTCCCGCGCGGCACAGCCGATCAATTCCGGTTCCGTTCCCATCAACTGCACACATACGGGAACATCCGCCGCCAGAAACGGCAAAAGAAAAGTTTCAAGTTTACGCCGCCGCGGCAATTCATGCGACACCCGGAAAAACGGTGTCATCCAGCGCGGCACCAGTTTCAACTGATTGACAGCAGCGATGAACCCGCCGCGCCCGACACCTTCCATCGGTCCCGGCCAAACTTCAAAAGCACCCATTACACAGATTTTTTAAAGAGCGACTTCGTCACCAAACGCGCACAAACAAGTCCGATGATACCGGAACAGATATCCGATGCCAGCCGGGCGTAGAAGATCCCGGTCAGCGAACTGAATGCCACCGCAAGAAAGGTAAGCGGAACCAGAAAAACCACGATACGTGAACCGTTCAACATCGCCGCCGCCGTCGGATGCGCGCAGGCATTGAGGAAAAATCCGCCGAAACGGTGGACTTCCACCCCCGCCAAGCCCCAGGAAACGATACGCAAGTAACGCACCATGATCTCCAGCACTGCCGGATCTTTGGAGAACAATGACGACAGTTCCGGCGCGAAAATCGAAAACAGCACTGCCATAAGCAGCAATATCGCTCCGGCAAACCGCATGGAAAAACGGCGGCACTGATGGATACGATCCCACGCTCTGGCACCGTAGTTCTGCCCGATCATCGGCAGCAGTGCCATTCCCAGTGACATCGGGAAAACAAAGGCGACTGTTTCGATCCGGGTGGCGGCGGCAATCGCCGCGACAGCGATCTCACCGCCGACTTCCGCCACGCCGCGTGTGACTGCCATCGACCCCAGCGGGATAAGCAGCATGGCACAAATCGCCGGTATGCCGTAACGCAAAATTATCTTCCAGTGACCGAAGATGACATCGCGCGGCAGTTTGAAGGTCGATATTATCCGCAGTTTGAAATGCAGTACGCTCGCGTTCGCCGCCAATCCGGCGATCTGAGCGATGACCGTTGCCAGTGCCGCTCCGGCAACTCCCATCGCCGGAACCAATCCCCATCCGAAAATAAATATCGGGTCAAGTATCACATTCAGCAGCAAGCCGCACAGCATGAATATTCCCGCCAGCCGCGATTCCCCCGCTGTTACCATCAGCGCATTGGTCGCCATTCCGAGTGCCGCCGTTACACTGCCCATATACCAGATGACCATATAGGAACGTATATCGCCCATGACATTATCTTCCGCCTTGAGCAGATTGCGGAATACCGGTTCGATCGTCAAACTGCCGATAATACCGACCGTCAACGACACCAGAATTATCAATATAGCCCCGGAAGTTATCAGCCGCGCCGCCCGGGGGATACGCCCGCCCCCCAGCAGCTGTGCGGTCGGCGTCATGATACCGTTGTCCAGCCCGCGATAGAGACATCCCACCAGCATCACGACCGGAAAGGTGAATCCCATCGCCGCCATCGGCAGCGTTCCGAGTTTGGAAACAAAGTACGTATCGGCGATATTATATCCGGAGATCGCCAACGTTCCGGGCAACATCGACAATGCTGTTTTCAACATTACTGAACCGATGGGGCCATCGGTATATGCGGTATTTCGCGCCATTCTTTATCCTATATTTATAACACTGTTCAAGGTTCCAAAGTCATTGGCGGAAAAGTTATCATTGTCAATATCCGTAACCCATTCCCCGTCAATCACCAGCTTATACTCATACGCTCCGGGGGCAAGCATGACTTCGCAGCTGTAAACTCCATGCTCCTCAGAATATGACATCAGATGTTTATCCGGCTCCCAATCGCTGAACGAGCCTGCTACAAACACCTGATGACCGGGAAGAGCGGTCAAAATAAATGTAACTTTCCGCAATGCGGACTCAGGTGATTTTTCGATCTGAATCATCTTCTTCTCCCGGCTTGACAAGTAAATACATACAAAACTTAATTGCTTTCTTATAATATATCATCGGAAACGGAATTTTTCAACCGCAATCAAAACAACTGCGGCTGAATCAGTTCATACGGGGATACCGGATGCCCGATACCGACTCCGATAAGCCGCACCGGACGGCGTCCGGCATCGGTTTTCCGCAGCAGTTCGACCGCGATATCACCGGCAACAGCTCCGGAAGTGACTGCGGCATCCAGCAGCATGGAACGGGTCACGGTTTGAAAATCGTCATACTTCAACTTGATAAAGAGTGACTTCCCCTCAAATCCCGCCGCCGCCGCGCGCCGTACCACCCGCCGCGCCAGTGTCCGCAGCAGAATACGCAACTTGCGCACGTCGGAACAATCCTCATAGAGTGTCACCTCCCGGCTGATGCTTTTCGGGTCGCTTTCCAGCTCCACCGGGCGTTCATCCACCCCGCGGACGATGCCGTAGTAAAATATTCCCGCTTTGCCGAATACCGCCTTTAAACTCTCCATCGGAAGCTGACGCAGATCGCGCCCGGTACGGATATTCATCGAACGCAGTTTCTGCGCGCTGACCTTGCCGATACCGTGGAACTTTTCCACCGGAAGTTCATCCAGAAACGTTTGCGCCGTCTCCGGGGTTATCAAGGTCAGCCCGGCAGGCTTTTGGAAATCCGATGCACACTTGGCAAGAAACTTATTGTACGACACCCCGGCGGATGCGGTGAGTTCACAGCGTTCAAAGATCCGTTTCTGCAAATTTTCCGCCATCACGCGGGCATCGGCAAGCGTGGAACAGGCGGCGGTCACATCCAGATACGCTTCGTCGATCGACATCGGTTCCACCAGAGAGGTCAGTTTGTGGAACTCTTCGCGTATCAGCATCGACACTGCCGAATAACGGCGGAAATCCGGTTCTATCAACTCCGCCTGCGGGCATAACCTCAAGGCGGTGCGCGTCGGCATCGCGGAATGTACTCCATACCGCCGTGCTTCATACGAACAGGTCGAAACCACCCCCCGTCTCTGCGGCGCACCTCCGACGATCACCGGTTTTCCCCGGAGTTCCACCCGGTCCCGCTGTTCCACGGAGGCAAAAAATGCGTCCATATCCACATGTATGATCTTACGCATTTTTCAGTTGTCAGTGATGCGTGCGTATCGACTGCATCAATCCCAGCATCGCCATCGTAATAACAATGAACGAGCCGCCGTAACTTATCAGCGGCAGCGACAATCCGGAAACCGGTGTCACTCCAATGCTCATGCCGATATTGATAAATATGTGAAAAAAGAACATCACCGCCGTCCCCACCGCCAGCAATCTCCCGTATGGCGGCGCAAAAAACGCCGTCCTCAGCATGGTGTAAAGCAATATTGCATAGAGCAGCAGCAGCACCGCCACCCCGCAAAAACCGGTTTCTTCTGCGATAACGGAAAAGATAAAGTCATTGTGCGCCGCCATCTGCGGCAGAAATCCGAGCGCGTTCTGGGTTCCGCGACCGATACCTTTGCCGCTCCATCCGCCGGAACCGACACCCAGCCGCGCCTGATACGGCTGATGACCGAGATTCTGCACATCAAGAGTGGGGTCGAGAAAGATCCGTATGCGGTTGCGCTGATACTTGCGGAGCAATACCGGATTTTCCCGGTTGTAATCAATAACTCCGACAATGCCGATAAGCATGACCCCAGCCAGACCGATCATCACATGACGCCACTTTATTCCGGCGACAAAAAGCATGGAAAAATATATCGGCAGCAGCATGAGCGCACTGCCCATATCCGGTTCTTTGATGATAAGCACACAGGGGACACCCACTGCCGCAAGGGTCAATAAAAAGGTTTGCCACCGCTTGCTCTTCCAGCTGTTGGAAGCAAGAAGCCCGGCAAGCACGGCAATAAGTGCAAACTTTGCCGGTTCCGACGGCTGCACCCGGATACCGCCGATCAACAGCCATCGGGTGGCATTATTGATCTCTTTGCCCCAAAACAGCACCACGACCAGCAAAATAATACAGACAACATACATCACCAGCATGGCAACACGGTACTGTATGCGCCGGTAGTCAACGATCGCAAAAAAAAGATACGCCGCCACGCCGACGGTGATCCACGTCAGCTGGCGGGAAAAATATGACACCGCCGCCGGGGAACCGATCTGTACCCCGATCGAACGGATAAACACCGCTCCGATAGCGAGCAACAGTCCGGCTGCCGCAAGCTGGAGGTAATCCAGATCGCGGAAAAATCGAACCACACCGGATGTTGCCGCCCTTGAACGGTGCATGATATACTGACAACTGCAGATGGTAAGAGTATCAGAATTTCACTCCGGGAGCCGGAAAAGTCTGATCCCGGCGGGGACCGACAGAGATGATCGCCACCTCAGACTGAACCAGTTCCGCCATCTTGTCCAGATACTTTCTGGCATTTTCCGGAAGTTTTTCATAGCAATCGACATTCTCAGTGGAACACTGCCAGCCGGGGAAGTATTCATAGACCGGTTCCGCATTTTCCAGTTCCGCGACTGAAGCCGGGAACTCGGTGGTCAATTCGCCGTTGACCTTGTACGCAACGCAGATACCGATCTCCGCCAGATCATCCAGCACGTCAAGTTTGGTCACGGCAAGTTTATTGACACCATTGACCATGCAGGCGTAACGGGAGGCAACGGCATCAAACCATCCGCAACGGCGGGGACGTCCGGTAGTGGCACCGAATTCACGTCCGCGCTGACGGAGATTTTCCCCCTGCTCGTTGAACAATTCAGTCGGGAACGGTCCTTCGCCGACACGGGTGGTGTACGCCTTGATAACGCCCCACACATCGCGCACGCTCTGCGGGGGAATACCGCCGCCGGTGCAGGCTCCGCCGGAGATGGTGTTGCTGCTGGTAACAAAGGGATAGGTTCCGTGATCGATATCCAGAAGCGCACCCTGCGCACCTTCAAAGAGGACCTTTTTGCCCGCTTTGATCGCATTGTTCACTGAATAAACCGTGTCGCAGACCATCGGCGCAAGCCGCTTGGCGGCATCAAGAACTTTGGCAAGTTCCGCTTCAATATCCAGCTCCTCAACGCCGTTGGCGGCGAAGAAAGCGTTATAACGCTTGCACTCGGCACGGAACTGTTCGGCAAGGCGTTCCGGGAACTTGAGATCGACACCGCGGATACCGCTGCGGCGCATCTTGTCCATGTAAGCAGGACCGATGCCCCGTCCAGTGGTACCGATCTTGCGCGTCCCGCCGTTTTCGTTGATGGAATCGGCGATGCGGTGATAGATAAAAATCAACTGCGCGCGGTTGCTGAGCTGGACGTTGGCAGTGGAAAGTCCGCGACCTTCGATGTCACGCAGTTCCGCATCCAGCGCGACGGGATCGACGACCACGCCGTTACCGATGACACAGGCTACTTCCGGACGGAAAATACCGGACGGAACCAGATGCAGTACATAACGTTCACTGCCGATCTCCACCGTATGTCCGGCGTTGTTGCCGCCCTGACAGCGGACGACCATATCCACATCACGGGTCAAAACGTCAATAAGTTTGCCCTTGCCCTCATCTCCCCACTGGGTACCGACCAAAATATCTACCGGCATAATATATCCTCCACAAATTATGGTTTAACACAAAAAAATACTTGAAAGTATAATATATACTCCGCAAACGCTTTTTACAAGTTCAATATTAAATGTTTCCGCATTTTTCCACAGCTGTCCCATAAAAATCAAACCTGCGGCGGCGGGAGAGCCGCCTCGCCGCTCGTGCTTCGCACTCGACGGTTGCAGTCGATTTTCCGGAGACCTCGCTCTGCGCGGGCGGCTTACGCCGTCCTCATAACTGCGGGTAAGGTAGTTTTAAAGTAGTACACCTTGTCCCGGGGCTGTTGCAAAACCTCGTCTTGGAATAGTGATGCGAGGCGGTTGCCGCCGAGCGCGCAGGCTGGACGAAGCGAACCGCCGGTCAACAGCCGGCGGACGCGCTGAAGAAATTCAGCGCG
>JAFVZN010000101.1 GCA_017508135.1 Lentisphaeria bacterium
ACACACGCATACCACTTGCCAGTACAAAATCCCGCATGCGCGGGCGCCAGGGGTGCAGGGGGCGGCGTTAGCACCCCTGCAAAAAAAAACAAGTTCTGTAACAGCCCCATGTTTTTGTCTGAATAAGCGTAAATATGGCGTTTTTGCCTCATACTCTGCAAAAAAGATATGTTTTATGATGAAAATTGCATTGCAAAATAAAATATCTATGGCATATTATATAAATAGAGTGTACAACTGAAACCCTAACCAACAATGAGGTGAAAATTATGGATGTCATCATCTGCAAAACTTCCGCCGATGCGGAAAAACTTGCCGCCCGCATGATTGCCGATGCGATCAATGCCAAACCGGAATTCAAACTCGGTCTTGCCACCGGCGCCACCATGGAAAATGTCTATGCTGAACTTTCCCGCATGAACAAAGCCGGTGAAGTCGATTTCTCCCAGGTCCGTTCCTGGAACCTTGACGAGTATGCCGGTCTTGCTCCGGAACACGATCAGAGTTACCGCTACTACATGAACAAGCACCTGTTCAACAACGTCAATATCGATATCCGCAACACCCATCTGCCCGACGGTCTGGCAGAAGATGAGGAATTTGAAGCTGCGCGTTACGATGAATCCATCGACGAAGCCGGCGGCATCGACCTCTGGCTGGTCGGTATCGGCAAATCCGGTCACGTCGGTTTCAACGATCCCGGAACCAGCTTCAACAGCCGTACCCACGTTGCTTATCTGAACAACACCACCTATGAGCAGAACAAAATCTACTTCAATCCGCCGGAATCCATGCCCCGCCGCGCCTACACCGCCGGTGTCGGTACTGTTCTCGATGCGAAGAAAGTCCTTCAGCTCATCACCGGTGAACGCAAAGCCGCCATCGCCGCTGCCGCTATCGAAGGTCCGATGACTGCGATGATCAGCTCCACCGCGCTCCAGCTGCATCCGGATACCGTCATCATCCTCGATGAAGCCGCCGCCGCCGATCTCAAACTCAAAGATTTCTACAAAGAAGTTTTTGAAAACGATCCGAAATGGGCAGCCTACCGCTGAACCGGTAATCAAGGAAACTGTTTCTTATGAAAAAGATCCAGATCAACAGCCGAATCGTTCCGGAACTTGATCCGCAGTTCGTTCCTGCGGCGCTCTGGAACAGAGAGTTCCGCAAACTTGCCGCCGCCGATGCTTCAAGCATCGACGCGGCGATCACCCTTGAACGCGCCAATGGAGCGGTTTCCCGCTTCGATACCAGACTTTTTGCTGATACAGAGGAAAATCTTGCGCTGAACTTCCGTTACGTTGAACGTATCGTCAAATTCATGCTCTGGGCATTCGGCGGAAAGACCGTCACCATCGCCGGAGCCCCGCTCGTTGCCGCTGAACTTGCCAAAGTTTACAGCGCTGACGGCGCGCGCGCCTTCGACTATCAGGTTATGGGTGAACGCATTTACGGCGGAAAATTTGAAGTCAGAAGCTGTGCATTTGCCGATGCTCCGGCGGAAAAGAAAATTTCCGTTAAGCTCGGCGGCAACTTTGAAGGCTGCCGTATCGGTTTTGACCTCGGCGGTTCCGACCGCAAATGCGCCGCTGTCATCGACGGCAAAGCTGTCCACAGTGAGGAGGTCGTCTGGGATCCGTACTTCCAGAAAGATGTCAACTATCACCGTGAAGGTATTCTCGACTCTCTGCGCCGCGCTGCCGCCAAGCTGCCCCGTATTGATGCCATCGGCGGTTCTGCCGCAGGTGTTTATGTGGATAATCAGCCGCGTATCGCGTCACTTTTCCGCGGTATTCCTGAAGCGGATTTCAAGAGCAAAGTTCAGCCGATCTTCCTTGAAATCGCCAAAGAGTTTCCCGGAGTTCCCTTTGTCGTTCTCAACGACGGCGAAGTTACCGCGCTTGCCGGTGCGCTCAGTCTGGAAAAGAACTCCCTTATCGGTCTTGCCATGGGTACCAGCGAAGCTGTCGGCTACGTCACTCCCGACGGCAGTCTGACCGATTATCTCAACGAACTGGCGTTTGCCCCCGTTGACTACCGTGAAGATAATCCGCCCTGCGACGAGTGGAGCGGTGATGCCGGTGTTGGTGCGATGTATCTTTCACAGCAGGCGGTCGGCAGACTGGTCAAACCCGCAGGATTTGAGTTCCCCGAAGGCACTCCGCTGCCGGAGATCCTCAAACTTGTCCAGAAAGCCCGCAGTGAAGATGATCCGCGTGCATCTGCCATTTACCGTTCCGTCGGTGTCTACCTCGGTTACGCTATTGCGCACTATGCCGATTTCTATGATCTGGAAAATCTGCTGCTGCTCGGCCGTGTTTCCAGCGGCAAAGGCGGTGACGAGATCATCAATGAAGCCGCGCGCGTGCTGAAAGAGGAGTTCCCCGAACTCAATGTCCAAATCCATATTCCGGATGAGACATTCAAGCGTCACGGACAGGCGGTTATCGCCGCATCTCTGTAAGTGAAATTTGTAAAACTCCGTCAGGTTTGTCCGGCGGAGTTTTTTCTCCTGAAAAAAGTAAAAGGTGGGTAATGTCCCGAATTTTGTGAAAGCGGAATATCGGTTTATAAAAATAGTATTTCTCAATGTATAAAACAGACCACATAAGTTGCGATTTGTCAACTGACTAATCACGGTTTGTTTTCTATCGGTGGATGCAGCGTGCGACAATGTCGTGTTTTGCGACGAGTACGCAGAGGGAGTGTACGACTGTACTCGACCTCTGCGGCGCAGGAACAAGGCGCGAGATTGACCACGATGCGCCACCGC
>JAFVZN010000102.1 GCA_017508135.1 Lentisphaeria bacterium
ACCCGCAGTTATGAGGACGGCGTAAGCCGCCCGGAATGACGGAGGGCGTGGTCTCCGGAAAATCGACTGCAACCGTCGAGTGCGAAGCACGAGCGGCGAGGCGGCTCTCCCGCCGCCGCAGGGAGATTTTTTGGAGTAGAGCCGCCGCCGAAGTTTTGATTTCACAAGAAATGAGACAATAACAAAAAATAACTATTCTTTTATCCGGAACATAAGTGTTGATAACTGCGGTAATGTCCGGGCGAAGGTAAGTTTCGCTCCGTTGTTTTCAGCCGGAGTTGCTGTGACATCTCCGGTACTTTCCCAAGTTCCTGATTCTGAGAGAACTTCCAGAGTCCCCTCCGGCATTTGCTGAATGTTCAGTACGATCTGCGGCGCGGGGTCGCTGGTCGCGTTCAGCGCGGCGAAGAAAACTCCTCCATCGTAACTTATCCGTACCGTCTGGCAGGGGAAATCTTCGGTACAGCATCCCGCCATATCCGGAGCCGCATGACGGAGCAGCTTTTGTATGAATATCCTCCGGAACGGATTGAAATATCCCATGTAAAACCATTCGTCATCCCCCTGATCGCCCATCGGTGTCGCCAGAACGATGACTTTGCCGCCAAGCGCGTTGCGGTAACTGAAAGTACAGCCGAACATCGTTGTGTGGTCATATTTTTTCACCACCGACAACACTTTCACTCCGGCATCGGCGGGGGTGAATTCCCACAGCTGACGGCAGGCGCGCTGCAAGGTGAGCCGGGGATATGGTACTCCGTATACAGCCGGATCTGCTTCATCGATCTCCTCGTAACTGTATGCTGAAACGTTGTGATAGTGAAGCACCGGAGAGGAGAGCCCCAGATATTTTCCCAAGCCCCGTTTTATCAAAGCTGCCGCCGCAACGCCGTCGAGGATAACGGCGTTGGAAAGCAGTTGTTTTACCTCCTCATCGCTGAAAGCGTTCAAGGTCTGCCCGGAGACCAGATAAGGTTGAAGTGATGGTGTGATTTTGTTCGTGTAACGGTGGGAGAATCCGAGTATCTCCGCCACATTGCCCCATTCGTGACTGCGGGCGTTGATGGCAGATATTTTGCCGTCACAATCGGATTCCACATAGCGCGAAATATTTTCTGAAAAGAGGATGTTCGCCCCCTGACTGTTGTCATCGTCAAGTCCGAGCGCGCGCACCGCCGACAAACGGGGATATTTCTTTTTCAGCATCGCGCCGAAACCGGGGGCAGTGCAAACGCCGCACCCCAGCATATCAAAGTGGTTGATGGTCACGGCACTGGCACCGAAAGTCACACACTGTTCCAGCTCCCAGCCGCAAAAAGTGTTGCTCTTGGAGTAGGCACCGTGGCGGGGACCGGTCTCCAGTTCCGGACATATTTCCAGCGGGCGTTTGAGGACGGCTGTTATCATCCGGGCGGGAACGGGGTACTGGCGCATCGACCAGACTTCGGTATAAGGCGACATGGTAGGACGCACCTGAAATGCCGGTTCAAATCCGGCGGCATCCTGAACGGCGTGCCAGTTTCTCCCCTCCATGGAGTTGATGTCGGTTCCGGCACACATCAGAGCGATCCGGGTGCGCGGAGAGGCGTTCTGAACCGCTTCGCGCAGAGCTTTGACCGGCGGAACCATCGTTTCTCCGTTGAGATCGAACCAGATCTTCCGCCAGGGATGGACTTTCCCCGCGGAATAAACGTTAGCGATCAGCTCCTCCCGGGAGACCATTTTCCCCACTCTTTCGCTGAACAATCGCAAATGTTCTTCACAGAAACAGCCGCCCCAGCCGAGGACGCGGCCGTGATTGTGCAGACGGAAGTCATCTTCTATCCACATCGCCTCCGGTTGAAGTTCTGCGGCGACGTATGACCAGAGGTCGCAAATGTAAGCAAGCCAGTTTTTACACAGCGGACAGACGGTGACGCCGTTGTTTTTTCCGGTGGCTCCCACCATCAAACGGAAATCCTGTCCGGGTTTGAGTTTGCGCCCGCGCGGGGAGTGCAGTGTGGTCGCCCACGGATTGATGCTCATGGCGATACCGGCGGAAGCGAGAGCCGCTTTGATCTTCTTCGCCATGACGATAAAGGGAACGATCTCAGTTTTGGTTATGTGACCGTTGTTGACCTCTTCCGGATTGAAGAAGAGCATCACTTCGCCGATGGAGGAGCTCTTGCAGAACTCCAGCAGTTCGGCAATGCGGGCATCCTCTTCATATCCGGGATCGATGTAATAGCGCAGGATGTAGCGGAAAGGTTTCATTTTTCCTCCTCTGCCGGGAAGCGGAAGGGGCGGCTCCACGCCATTCTGCCATCTTCATCGGCGATCTGACAACGGAAATAGGTGTCGCGGGGGAAGTCGGAAACATCGACTTTCATGCTTGTCACGACCTGCGTGGTTCCGGGACCTTCAAAATCCGGGACCATCGTCAATCTTCCGGTACTGCGGCGGCTCATCAAAATCGCCGTGGTGCAGGGGGTGAATTCTGCTTCAAAGGCAGTCCCGTCAAAGTGGATGCGGGTGAACTCCGGTCCTTGAGTGGCGTAATAGTTCCCCGCTTTCAGCGCGTCAGCGAGGTCGGAAACGGAGTTGCTTTTGGCGCAGAGCATCGTCCAGTTGCGGAAGAGGTCGCGCGGGCGGTGAGCATCATCCACCGAAAGCGCGCAGTAATTTTTTCCGGCATCGAGCGTTTCGTCCCAGAGCTGCATATTGAACTCCCTGCCGATGTAGCGGCAGCTGGAGTTGCTCACTTCGATCGCCGGAACATTTTTCAGTGACATCACCTCCGCCGAAGTGAAGCCGCACCAGTAGGGATGAGCCACCACCGGATAACCGCCGACACGGTTTATCATATCAATGACACTCTGGGCATCGGCTTCGGGGATGCCTTCGGGGATATCGCGGGTGATGTTCAAAGCGAGGATGTGCCAGCGGATGCCGCGCGGACCGTCGGGGTGAAGTTCCATGCCGGGGATAAGTGTCATGCCGCGATGGTCGTACAAAGATAAATCATTATGTTTGCCGTGATCGGTGAGAGAAAGGACATCATACCCGGCGGCGGAATATTTGTCGATCATCTCCTGCGGGGAAAACTTTCCGTCGCTGGTCGTGGAGTGGGTGTGCAGATTGGCTTTGTAGACATTCAGTTGTTCCGGGGATTTGCCCGGAGTTTGCAGAGAAATGGTTCTCATAGTGCTGCCTCAATAGTTTACGATTTTAAGTTGTTCAACAGTTCAGCCGCGTGGCGGATGGCGGAATCGCCGCCTCCGAGCATCCGCCCCAACTCCGGAGTGGGATCGGTAAGACGGCGTATGCGGGATACGGTCCTGCCGTTTGAGGCGGACTTTTCCACCTGAAAATGTTCAGCGGCACGGGCGGCGACCTGCGCCAGATGGGATATGAAGATTATCTGCCGCTTTTTGCCGAGTTCACATAATTCATTGCCGACTTTGTTGGCGGTCTCACCGCCGATATTCATGTCGATCTCATCGAAAATAACTGTCGGCACCGCATCAGCATCGGCAAGGACGGTCTTCATCGCCAGCATCAAACGGGAAAGTTCCCCGCTGCTGGCGATCTTCCGCAGCGGGCGCATATCCTCGCCGCAGTTGGCGGAAAAAAGCAGTTCCAGATGGTCACAGCCGTTGGCTCCGGGCGCGACGGCGGTGAATTCCGCATCCAATTGCGCAGAGTTGAAACCGATGGTGCGGAGCTTTTTGACGGTGAGTTCCAGAAACTTTCCGGCGAACTTTTTCCGGTGGAGAGAAAGTTCAGCGGCGGCAGAAAGAAGCTGCTCCTGCAGTTCCGCTTCGCGTTGGTCGAACTCTTTTCTCTTAGCTTGCGACTGGTGATAGCCGTCAAGGGTGAGTTGTGCGGCATCGCGGGCGGCAAGCAGCTGTTCCATCGTCGGACCGTAACGTCGCTTCAAAGTGTATATCTCGCTGAGACGGCTTTCGATCGCCGCCAGAGCGGCAGGGTCGAGTTCGATTTTGTCCGGGAGCGCGGCGATGGAGTTGGAAAGTTCCACGACCAGATCCTGCAGTTGGGCGCACTCATCGGTAAGCGTTGCCGTGAGTGACGGGTCGATACGTTCCAGATCGGCAAGACGGCGGAAAACTTCTCCCAGCTGGTCGGCGATGCTGTTTTCACTTTCCGTGAGCAAATTGGTGAGAAAATTGGCATCCTCCAAAATCTGCCGGGCATTGGCACCGCGCCGCTGTTTTCCTGCCAGCTCCTCATCTTCGCCGGGGTGCGGGTCGATACGGTTTATCTCTTCCACCATCAGCTGCAGCCGGTCGGCTTCATCGGCATTGGGGAGGTGCTGTTCAAATTCGGCGCGTTCGGCTTTGAGTTCCGAAATGGCGGCGCAGATCCTGGCACACTCCTGCTTCAACGGAGCGGCGTTGGCGTAGTTGTCCAGCAGTTCCAGCTGCCGCGCCGGAACGGTGAGAGATATCTGTTCGTTGGCACCGTGGCGGTCGACCAGACGGGAACCTACTTCCGAAAGCAGTTTCGCTCCGACGGGAGTGTCGGCAATAAAATTGCGGATGGATGTGTGGCTGATGACCCGGCGCAAGGTCAGCTCCGTGAAATCTTCCGGCACGTCCACGCCGCTGTTTTCCAGAAGTTCCCGCAGCTCCGATGCCAGTGGTGCCGGGAGGGAGAATATTCCGGAAATGGTGCACTTGTCGCATCCGGTGCGGATACCGGTACGTCCGCCGCGCCCGCCGCAAAGCAGTTCTATTGCGGACATGACGATGGACTTTCCGGCACCGGATTCGCCGGTGACGACGGTAAAGCCTCCGGAAAATTCGACTTCGCTCTCTTCGATAAGGGCATAATTGTTGATTTTAAGATAGGTCAGCATCGGTTTTGCACTTCGGGTGATTCAAGCAGTTTGTAAAGCAGTAAAAGCGCGCATTCCACGGAACGCTCCCGGATGGCGCGGCGGTCACCGCGCAGACGGAGTTCCTGAGTGGCGGAAACACCATTGACACAAGCTGAAATGTAAACCAGTCCCACCGGTTTTTCCAAAGTTCCGCCGCCGGGACCGGCAACACCGGTAGTGCTGACGGCGCAGTCGCACTGCAATGCCTGACAACAGCCGCGCGCCATCGCTTCGGCGCACTCAGCACTTACGGCACCGCAAGTGTCAAGGATATTTTGCGGAACGTTGAGCAGATGATTTTTCACCTCATTGGCGTAGGCGACGATGCCGCCGGAAAATATTTCCGAAGCTCCGGGAATGGTGACTATACGGTTGGCGACCAGACCGCCGGTGCAGGATTCGGCACAGCCCAGAGACAGTTCAGACTCTTTCAACAGCTTTATCAGATATTCAGCAAGGTCAAATTCCCCAACCGGAAGAATGGGACACTCCAACGTATCGCGGGCAATGGAAATTGCTTCATCGACCGCACTTTTGCTGTTCCCGGAAAGAAAGATGCGGGTTCCGCCGGCACCGGCGGCGCAGGCGACTTCCACCGGCAGGTGAGCTACCGCTTTTTCCACCGGCGGAAAGACCGTCGATTCTCCGGCACAGCAGAGAAATCCGGCAGTTATCAGCTCTTCCGGGCGGCTTTCGCAGAGTTTGGGAACGAGAAAATCTTTCACCATCGGTTCAAACTCCCGGGGCGGTCCCGGCAGCAGAAAGACCTTTCTCTCTCTGCCGCCATAGAAAGTTTCAAACCCCAGCCCGGAGGCACTGCCGACCGGATTGGGCAGAATGAAGCCGCCCGCCGGGACCCGCGCCTGCCGGAACTGAGCTTTCGGACAGCGGCCGGAATGGTGGAAGTTCCAGAAGTTTTGAACTTTGACTTTGAGTTCGGCGTTATCTTCCAGCTGGATGCTGAAAAAGCGGCTGACCACGTCCAATGTGAGGTCGTCAGCAGTGGGCCCCAAGCCGCCTGAGATGATGAGAGTATCGGCAAGTTTCAGTGCATCTGCGATGGCTTCCACCAGTTCGGAGGGGTGGTCACCGACCGTGATCTCCAGAGAAGCGGGGATCCCGGCGGCGCAAAGTTCTTTTCCCAGAAACGCCATATTGGTATTGACCGCGCTGCCTTTGAGCAGTTCGGTCCCGGTACAGATTACAGCAACAGACATAATTTTCTTACAGTGATTTGCGGATTTTTTCCACGATGTTGGTTGTTGAAAAGCCATCGATAAACGGCATAAAGACGATCTTTGCGCCGGAACTTTCCAATGCGGCGCGTTCGGAGGGATCAAGTTTTTCCAGAGTGTAATCTCCGGCTTTGACGTAGACATCCGGCTCCAGAGCTGCAAGTTCCCGGTCACACCGGGGGGAGTCGAAGATCACCACATGGCTGACCGATGCCAATGCTCCGAGCAAATAGGCGCGGTCTTTTTCGCTGACCAGCGGACGGCTGGGACCTTTGAGCGCGGAAACGGAGGCATCGGAGTTTATCAACACCCAGAGTTCATCGCCGTTTTTTGCCGCTTCATAAAGGTAACTTGCGTGTCCCCGGTGCATAAGATCGAAACATCCGTTGGTGACGACAAGAGTACGTCCGGCGGCGCGGAGCTCTTTTCTCAAAGCGGCAGCTTCATCGAGAGTGAGCAGAGATTTTGCGGGGTCGTTCATAAATGTCAATCCTCCACCGGACGGACTTTTACCCCGGCTTCCGCCAGAAGTTTCATGGAGACATCGTCGATGGAATAGCGGGCGTGATAAACCACCTCCACGATGCCGGCATTGATTATCATTTTGGCGCAGAGCAGACAGGGACTGAAGGTCGTGTAAAGCGTACAACCTTTGACCGCGATGCCGTTATATGCCGCCTGAACGATGGCATTTTCTTCGGCGTGACTGCAGAGACATTGATGCAATCCTTCGCCGGAGGGAACATTGGAGTTGCAGCGCGGACAACCGCCGTCGGAACAGTTTTTCACTCCGCGCGGAGTGCCGTTGTAACCGGTGGAGACGACTTGACGGTCACGGACGAGGACTGCCGCGACCTGACGGCGGGAACAGTTGCTCCGGGAGGCGGCGACGTGGGCGATGTCCATGAAGTAGCGATCCCAGGACGGACGTGGTTTTCTTTCAGTTTCCATGGTAATATGTACTTTCAGTTGAATTTGAGAAACCAGACGAGTTTCCAGATAAAGTTTCCTGCGAATATCCAGATCAGCGTACCTGCCGCCAGAAACGGTCCCAGCGGTATCGCGGTACGTTTAAGTGGACGCTTGGTGACGATGCTGTACACGGTTCCGTATACGGTTCCGGAAAAAGAGGCGAAAAAGAGCGAGAAGACCGCTCCCGGCAAACCGGTCAGAACTCCGGAAGCGAGAATATATTTCACATCCCCCCAGCCGATGACCTCCTTTTGGGTGATGATTTTTCCGATCACGGCAAAGATGGCAAGAAAGAGTGCCGGAAATCCTCCCGATGCCGCACAGACAGCGACCGCCGTGTACCATGGCGTTTCCGGCGTGCCCCATACCTCCGGGAAACATCCGGAAAGTATCAGCCCTGCCAGGATCGCCGGGTAACTCAGCTTATCCGGGATGATCCGGTGTTCCGCATCGATCCAGGCGGTGCCGATGGCGTAAAAGATGGCGATACAGCTGAAAGCTCCCGCCGCCATGGGTTGCTTCTGCAATCCGGCGGAGAGTATTGCCAGAGTGAAGAGCGTTCCGCAGATGAGTTCCACCAGAAAGTAGCGCATGGAGTAGTGCTGTTTGCAGGCGCGGCATTTGCCGCCGAGAACGATGTAGCTTATCAGCGGGATGTTGTCGTACCACTTTATCGGTGTGTTGCAGCTGCCGCAGTGGCTTGCGGCTTTGCTCAATGATTCGCCCCGGGGGATGCGCCAGATGCAGACATTGAGAAAACTTCCCATACAGCTCCCGAAAGCAAAGACCCAGAAGAGAATGATATACCATATCTGCGGGTATCCCGTCCCGATGCGGTGGAACCAGTTGTATTCTTCCAAAAGTGGAAACATCCTCACACCTCCACGCCGCCGGGCGGCAGTTCAAAACCTTCGCGCATGGCATCGAGATCCGGTTCCATGCCGGTCCACAAACGGAAACTTTCCGCGCCCTGCTGGATGAGCATCTCTTTCCCGCCGGAGCAGGGGATGTTCAGTTCGCGTGCGCGTTGCAGCAGTTTGGTATTTTTGTAGATGGTGTCGAAAATCACCAGATCTGTATTTTCTTTCAGCAGTTCAAGATCGAACGGCGGCGGGTCATCATCTTTCAACCCCAGACTGGTCGCCTGAATGATGCAGTCGCAGTTTTTTATTGCTGCTGCCATAGCTTCGCGCTCCTGCGGAGCGGCAAAAGAACAGCGGCAGGTTGTGTTCAACGCTTCGATGTCGCGGATTATTTCCACGGCCTTGCTTTCGGTGCGGTTGGCGAAAACGATGCTCTCTGCTCCTGAGCAGGCGAAGTGGATGGCGGTCGCCCGCGCCGCGCCTCCGGCTCCGGCAAAGAGGAAACGTTTGCCGTTGACCGGCAGATCGAAGTTGTACCGCAACGCCTGTTCCAAACCGACACCGTCGGTGGAGTCTCCCAGAATGTATCCGTCAGTGATAAGCAGAGTGTTGACACTTTTGCAGTTTGCCGCGCGCGGCGTCATCTCATCCACCAGATCGCAGACCATCTGCTTGTGGGGAACGGTCAGATTGACTCCCCGGAAGTTTTTTCTGGCATATTCGACAAACTGCGGAAGCTCCTCCGGCTTGACGTGGCGGATGCCGTAAGGGGAACCGAGACCGCACTTTTCAAAGGCGGCATTCTGCATTTTGGGAGAACGGCTGTGGGAGACCGGATCTCCGATTACCAAATATTTTATCATTTTCTTTGTGTTCTAAGTTGAAATTTTACCGTTTTGGAGTTAATATACATGAAGTTCATCTTCTTCGCAAGAAGCGGAACAGTGAAAATTACAATAAATAATGGAGATTTTTATAATGCGTGCCGGAAAATATATCAAAATGGCGTTGTTTCCGCTGTTGCTGACAGCGGTTTGCAGTTTGTGCGGTTGTGAAGCATTCAAAGAGGCATTGGAGGCGGAGATGGAGTACGGTTCATCGACCCGTGGTTCCAGTGATGATTACCGTCCCCGGTTTGTGCTGGCGGTCTGTTCCATCGTCAAATATCCCCGGGCTCTGATGATCGAGCAGGAGGTCGATTGCAACGGAACGACCATCTGCATCAATAAAAACCAGCTCTTTGACAGCAAGCGGATCAAAGAAGCGCGGGCGATACCCCGTCCGGGCAACCCCGATGTCGTCGATCTGGAACTGCGCCTTGACAGCATCGGCAAGAGCCACTGGCAGATGCTGGTCGCCTCCGCCCGGGGGAATGCGGTCGCGCTGATGGTCGACCAGCGGTGTGTCGGAACTTTTGTTCCGGAGATGCCTGACAGTGCCAGTGACCGTATCACCTGGGTGAAACTGCGTATCGGGGTCGATCCCTATACCGCGCGCGGCGTGGTGCGTTTCGCCAGGAGCAACCATGAACACTTCAATCCGGAAGCCAGTGACTGGTTCCGTTTCTGATATCCGGGAACTTTGTGTTGTGAATTCGATGAAGCAGAATTTTTCCGCCGGAGCGGAACATGAAGTCCATCCTCCGTTTCAGACCGGTGTCATCGACATCGGTGCTCATACGGTGCGGATGGACCTTTTTGAGTTGAACCGTTCCTGGCAGGCGGAAAAACTGGAAAGTTTATCCCGTCCATTCAATCTGGGCGCGGATGTCTTCCGCCACGGTTATATCAGCGTTGAAAATATTTCCAAACTGATCGGGATGGTCGGAGATTTCTGCGACCGGATCCGGGAGTACGGCGGCAGCCATTACCGGATCGTCGCTACCAGTGCGGTGCGGGAGGCGTTCAACAAGGAGCTGGTGATCGACCGTTTCCGGGAAGCCGGTCTGACGTTGGAGATCCTTGAAGGCACGACGGAAGTGACATTGACCTATCAGGCGGTGCGGGAGGCTCTTTCCGGGAATTGCAATTCGGCATTGGAGAATGCGGTCATGCTGATAATGGGTTCCGGTTCGCTTTTTGTCATCGGAGTTTCCCGTGGAGTTATGTGTTTCTGTCAGGAGATGCAAAGCGGGACCATGCGCTTCAATGATGCGCTGGGCAGTTCGGAGCATCCCATTGAACAGTTGCGGCGTCAGCTTAAATCCCAGCGGGTAATCCGGCTTCTGGATGAAGCGATGTGTCGGGAGGAAAAACAGCCGGTATCACTGGTCATCGTCGGAAATCCGGCGCGTAAACTTGCGGCGATGTGCGGCAAAAGTTTACAGCATGAAAATGATTGCACTGTGTTGGATTTGAAAGAGTTCAGTGATATTATCGATGCTTGTGAGCATCATCACGGCAAAGGTTTCGGCAAGATCGACCCCGACGAAGCGGCGGAACTCTCTGCTGCGGCGGTGATCGTCCGGCACTTTTTTGATTCTCTGCCCTGCCGGGAGATCATCTGTCCGGGAATGACCACCCGGGGAGCTGTGCTGCGGGACTGGGTGCGCCGCTGCCGGATGCCGGGGGTGGATCCGTTCCGTACAGATCTGGCCGCGGTGTGCCGTGCGATCGGGCGGCGGTACGATTTCGACGGCTGCCATGCGCTGAATGTGGCATCGGCAAGTTCGCTCATATATTTGAAGCTCCGGCCGTTTTTCAGTTTTCCGGAGCATACCGGATTGCTGTTGGAGGCGGCATCGTATCTGCATGATATCGGACGTTTTGTCGATTTCCGCCACCATCACAAGCACTCATGGTATCTTCTGTCCAACATCCGGCTGCCGGGGCTTACGGCATCGGAACACCGTATCGTTGCCGCCGCCGTCCGTTATCACGGCAGAAGTCTGCCCCGGGAGGCGCATCAGGAATATTCATCACTTTCCGCTGATGAGAAGGTGGCTGTATTGAAACTTGCCGCCATTTTGCGCGTTGCCGATGCGTTGGATATAACTTTCCCTGAACCTGAGTGCGGCGCGCTGAAGCTCTCTTTACGCGGACGGGTACTGCATTTGATCGTCGATGAGAGTGATTTATCTTCAAGAAAATACTCGCTGAAAGTCAAAGGCGGGCTCTTTGAACAGGTTTTCGGTCTGGAATTGAAACTGCAGAACGGTGAGTGATGAATACGCGAGACTTTGAATATGATCCCAAAGAGTTCATCAGCCGGGAATTGTCGTGGATAGACTTCAATTCCCGGGTGCTGGATGAAGCATCTTTTGAGTACAACTTACTGCTGGACAAGCTGAAGTTCATCTCTATCGTCGGCAGTAATCTGGATGAGTTTTTCATGGTGCGTATCGCCGGGTTGCGCCGGGCGGCTCTTTTCGGAGAAAACCGTCCCGACCCGGCGGGCAACCGTCCTGACCGCCAGCTTCAGCTTGCCCGGGTCAAGATCACCCGTCTGCTCCGGAGGCAGTACCATTTGCTGATGAACGAAATTTTGCCGGAACTTGAAGAAAAAGGAGTCTTTATCCGTCATCCGCAGGATCTGGAGGAGCAGGAACTTCTCTTTCTCCGCCGCTATTTCCGGCAGGAGATACTGCCGGTGCTTACTCCGATGGCGGTCGATCCGGCGCACCCCTTTCCGCTGTTGAACTCCGGGGCGGTGGAGATAGCTCTGGAGCTGAAACGCGATGGGCGCAAAGGTGCGATCAAGGCCTTTGTCGAAGTTCCGGAACTTCTGCCGCGCTTTGTGCCGCTGCGCAGTGAGGAGGAGAGGGCTGAGGATCACGCCCACGGCGATGACCGGGCGGAGTTTGTACTGCTTGAGGAGTTGATCTCATTCTTTATAACTGATTTGTTTCCGGGATGCACGGTTCTGGAAAAGCTGATTTTCCGGATCACCCGCGATATGGATTTTTCGGTCGAAGAGGGGATGAAAGAGGATTTGCTTGCCACGATCCGGGGAAAACTGCTTCAGCGGCGGCAGCGGGAGGCTATCCGGCTGGAGATCGCCGGAGAACATCTGCGCAGCCGTTTGGGGCGTTACTTGATGAAAGAGTTGAATCTCTCTCCGGAATTGTGCTTCCAGCTGCATGGTCCTCTGCATTTAAAGCAGTTCATGGAACTGGTCTCCGCCGCCGGCCGTCCGGAACTTATGGAGGAGAAGATAACTCCGGTAACTCCGGCGATCTTCCGGCAGTACCACTGCGTATTTGATGCCATCCGGGCGAAGGAGAATATTCTTCTGCCGCTGCCGTACTGCAGTTTTTCTTCCGTCGTCGAGATGCTGGAACAGGCGGCAGACGATCCCGATGTGCTGGCAATAAAGCAGACCCTTTACCGGGTCAGCGGCAACAGTCCCATTATCCGCGCATTGCAGAAAGCCGCCGAAAACGGCAAGCAGGTGACCGTCGTTCTGGAGCTGAAAGCGCGTTTCGATGAGAGCAACAATATCGCCTGGGCGGAGGCTCTGGATAACTCCGGAGCGCACGTCGTCTACGGCATCGCCGGGCTGAAAGTCCACTGCAAGGCGTTGATGATCGTCCGGAAAGAAGCCGGACGTATCCGCCGTTATGTCCATCTCGGTACCGGAAATTACAACGACAAGACCGCCATGATGTATACCGATATGGGGATGTTCAGCTGTGATCCGGAACTCTGTTTCGATGTGGCAAATTTATTCAATCTGCTCTCCGGCTGTTCCGCTCCTCCGGAGCAGTGGAACCGGGTCGCGGTCTCCCCCTTTGATATGCGTTCCCGGTTCCGGGAGCTGATCGAAAGGGAGATCCGCCACTGCCGCAACGGCCGCTGCGGGCGGATAATTGCCAAGATGAACAGTTTTTCCGATCCGGAACTTATCCATTTGATCCACGAAGCTGCAGATGCCGGTGTCGAGATCGACCTGATTGTGCGCGGGATATGCTGTTATCGTCCCAGGGCGAAACAGGATAATTTGCGGATATACAGCATCGTTGACCGCTTTCTGGAACATACCCGGATCTTCTATTTTGAAAATCTCGGCGATTCGGAATATTATCTCGGCAGTGCCGATTGGATGACACGCAATATGGATCGCCGCATCGAACTGTTGTTCCCGGTGACTGACGATGAGTCGAAGGATATTATCTTCAAGCTGCTGATGTTTCAGTTGAATGATGATGATAAAAAACGTAAATTACTGCCGACAGGAGCTTACACCCGCCCCCGGATAACGGAATATTCACCGCGCCGCAGTCAGCTGGCAAGTTTCCGTTTCCTGCAGGAGCTGAATACGGCAATGCTGAGCGGCAGGGGAGAGACGTTGAAAGTGTTTGCTTCATGGAAAACATTAAAGAATAGTTGAATGATTTATCAGGGTGGATTTTTATGAATGGTGTAAACAGATGTCCGGCAGTATCACTGCAATATTTTATCAATTCCGACATGGCTCCGGAACAGCTCCGCAACCATGTCCGGGAGTTGGCGCAAGCCGGATACCGTTGTATTTTCGGTCATGCCCGGCAGGGGTTGCTTACTCCCTATTTCTCGGAAAAATGGTGGCTCGGTATCGATGCCATCGTCGATGAGTGCCGCAAACAGGGAATAAAGTTCGCCATCTGGGATGAGGACTTTTACCCCTCCGGAAGTGCCGGTTGGCGGGTCGGAAGCGAAAACAGCCAATTTTTCGGGCAGTCGTTGGATTTCGTCCGTGTCAGGGCGGCAAAAGGCGAAAATGTCAAGGTCAACTGGCAGCCGGGGGAACGGCTTATCGGCTGTTACTGGGTGGAAAACGGCAAAATCAGCGATATTTCCAAATATGTCGGAACCATCGTTTCCGATTGGACCGGCAGGTGGTGTCATAACAGCGGATACTCTCCGGTGCTTAAAATCGGTGCCCCGCACTGGCGGTCAACGGTCGGCAATCACCATTATGCTCTGGATTTTGATGCTCCGGCAGACGGTGAAGTGATCGCGGTCAGAGGACGGCGGGGCGGCGGTTCTTCGGTGGACTTTATGAATCCGGAGGCGGTCCGGGCTTTTATAAATTACACCCACGAAGCCTATTGGAAACGTTACGGAAAAGAGGTTTTTCAGGAGGTGTTCTGCGGCAGTTTCATGGATGAACCGCATTTGGTCGGACTTTTCCCGTGGAATGAGAACATGGTTGCGGAATACCGCAAAGCGTTTGGCGGCGAACTTATGGAACTTCTGCCGCACCTCGCCGCTGATATCGATGAAAACAGCCGGGAGATCCGCCGCCGCTACCGGGCGATACAGCATAAAATGGTGTGCCGGAATTATCTGGAACAGATCCGCTTGTGGTGCGAAGAACACGGTATCGAAAGTGCCGGTCACCTGACCCGCTCCGAAAGTCTCAATGCCAGCAACCGGATGTGGCCGAATGAGTACCGCGCGTTCAAATATCTTGACCTTCCCTGTACCGACCCGCTTGGTGCGTTTATGGGCGTTCCGGATACGGCAAGTTACCACACCGGTTTGAAGGTGGTCTCTTCGGCAGCTCACTTCTTCAACAAGAAGCGCGCCGGAAGTGATGCTCTGGCAGTTTGCGGCAATGAAACTGCGCTGCGTGATTTCCGCTATATGTGCGATTATCAGATGGTTCTGGGCATCACCTGTTTCATTCTGCACGGCGCACCCCAATCCTGGGCAGGGCCGCGCAAAGATGAAGTGCCGCCCAGTTTGTTTTATCAGAACACCGAATGGGAGGTGATGCCGGAGCTGCTTGCTCACATCGAGCGCAGCTGTGAACGGTTGGAACGCGGAAAATATGCGGCAAATGTCGCGGTTTTCTACTATGGCGAAGAGTTCAGTTCCATCGTCAATGCCGGCATGGATCTTGAACGGGAGAAGATGGTTCACGAACTCAGTGAAAAACTGCTTTCCCGCCATGTCGAATTTGAATTTATCGACGGCGAAACTCTTCTGGAACAGAATTCGGATGAGTTCGTCAAAGCCTTCCCGTTCATGGTGCTTCAGGATGAGTCGTGGTATTTGCCCCCGGGCGTTGAAGAGTATTTGAAACGCTACACCTCCGCCGGCGGAAAGGTGATTTTTTCCGCTGATTGGGAAACTCTTCCGGCTTTTGAAATTTCAGGTGCCGGTGCAGAAAATATTTTGCATCAGCGGCGGATAATGGATGACGGCAGCTGTGATATCTTTTTGTTCAACCGTTCCGCTGTGGCATTTGAAGGTATCGTCGATGGTGTCAAAGTCGCAGTTCCGCCCCGGTGCGGCGTTTTCGCTTCGGATGCTGCCGTTTCAGATGACAGTGTTGAAACGGAAGTCGCGGTGTTGGAAAACTGGAAGGTGCGTTTCCCGGAAAATTATGCACCTTTGTGCTGCTGGCAGCGTCCCGGCAAGATGCAGTATGTGGATCTGCTCAACCGGTGCGACGTTCCGGAACGTCTGGATACTCCGGAAAGTTTCTGCTGTCACTTCCTCTGCACCGGCAAACTGGAGAATGTCCGCTTGATGATCGACCCCGAACTTGCCGCCGCTCCGTACCGGATAACTTTGAACGGTGTGCCGCTGGAAGATTGGAAAAAAGAGCGTTTCTACGACGACAACAATCTTTCATGCGACATCAGCAGCCTGCTGAGAAGCGGTTCGGTCGTGACCCGGAACGAGCTTGTTGTGGAAACTTGTGAGTTGAAGGAGTTCCCGTATCTTGCCGGATGTTTCAAGACGGAGTACCGTTACGGGAAAAAGGCTCTGCCGGTGATCTCGGAGGGGGAGGAAACGGTCGCGTTGGATGCGCTGTGTGATTGGAACACTCTCGGATACGGCTGTTATTCCGGAAAAGCGCATTATCAGACGGAGTTCACGGTTGCCGAAGCCGGATTTTTCCGCTTTGATGCCGGGCGGGTCGAGGATGCGATGAGAGTCTTTGCGGACGGGAAACTGTGCGGAACGGTGCTGAATCCGCCGTACTCGGTGATGCTCGGTGAACTTTCTCCGGGGAAACATCAGCTTGAAGTCGAAGTTTTCAACGCCGGAGGCAACCGCGATAAACTTGCCGGACAAGTTTCCGGTATGCTGGGGCAGGCGGTTTTGATCAAAAGTTTACATTAAAAACAGCTTTGCCGGTGGAAAATTTTTCATTTTGAGTGTATAGTATGCAGAGGTGATTTCAAAAGTCCTTAAAAACTCTTGAAATTACCTTGTCAACTTAGCCGTTTGATGCGACTGTCAAACGGCATATTTTTTTACAAACGTATGAGATGGAGTATCGATATATATGGGATTGGATGCGATCATTCTGGTGCTGTTGTCGGTGAGTATGCACGCGACATGGAATTTTCTGAGTAAAAAATCGACATCTTCGGCGGCATTTTTCTGTATTTCAAGTTTTATGGCGGCATTGTGCTGGGTCTGGGTACTGCCGGTATTCGGTTTCCCGGTGGAATCACTCGGAGCGAAAGGTTTGTCGCTGTGGGGGATCAGTCTCTTTTTTGAAACGTTGTACTTTGTCGGATTGTTCAATGCCTACTCCAAGACGGATATGTCTCTGGCTTATCCGGTCGCCCGGGCGTTGCCGGTGCTGCTGATTGCCGCTGTTACACCGATACTTTATCCGGGACGTTATCCGAGTGCCTGGGGCGTGGCCGGATTGCTGATCGTCTGTTGCGGATGTCTGCTGATGCCGCTGAAAAAATTCAGCGATTTCAGTTTGAAAAATTATTTCAACATGGCGATGTGGTTCATCATCCTTGCGGCGATCGGCACGACCGGTTACACGATAAACGATGCGGAACTGGTGAAAATCTGTGCTTCAGGGCAGGGGTATGATGATATGAAAGCGGCGTATTTGCTGAGTTTTGTCATCAACTTCGGATTGGGCTGTATCATGGGGGTGATCGTGCTTTTCCGCAAACAGGAGCAGGAGAACTTCAAGCTGCTGGTGAGTTCCTTCAAAAATTTCTGTTATCCGGCGATCGCCGGTATATTGAGTTCACTGGCGTATGCGCTGGTACTGATGGCTATGCAGCGGGTCGAACATCTGAGTTTTCTCCAGGCGTTCCGGCAGATGAGTCTGCCGATCGGACTGCTGTTGGGAATATTTATCCTGAAGGAACCGGCGCACCGCCCGAAGCTGACAGGAATAACTTTGATCGTGACCGGACTGGTGTTGATCGCATTTCTTGGAAAATAAGTACGATTGCTCAATTTTCGACTTGATAAAATCACACCTTTGTATTATCTTAAAGAACTGGTAATGTTCCGGAAGTTGTGGAATGTGTTTTTACAGGAAACTGAGCAAAAGCAATAAGAGACCGATTGAATATATATTATGAATTTGAAACTGTTATTTGTCCCGGTCGCCGGGAAGAAGGCCCGGGCCGCACTGTTTCTCAGCGGCGGCGGCAGTAATGCCCGGAAACTTTTGTCCATATCCACTGCCGGAAACGATTGCAGTTACGAGATCGTCGTACTGGTTACCGATGCTCCGGAAAGCAGTGCCGCAAGAAGTTTGGCAAAAGAGTATTCCCTGCCGCTGGCAGAACTTGATATCAGGAAGTTTTACGCTGAACACGGTGAGGATAAAACTTCTCTCAACACCCCGCGCCGCTGTGAGTTGCGCGATTTGTGGTCGGAGGAACTGTATAAACTGGTTGAACCGCATCACGTCGATTTCGGCATTTTGGCAGGGTTTGTCTCTTTATCCAATATTGTGGGGAAACTTCCCTGTTTGAATGTGCATCCGGGCGACCTGACGGTGACGGAAGATGGCGTGCGGATATTTGCCGGATTGCATTACCGCCCGGTCGAAAACGCCATTCTCCGGGGATATGATTCGCTGCGCAGCAGTGTCATTCTTGCCCAAAATTATTCCGGAAGCGGCAAAAAAGAGGTCGATTCCGGTCCGGTACTCGGTATCTCTGAGGCAGTTCCGGTGGAGTTCGGCGGCAATACGCTGGAAGCGTTGAAAGAGGTTTTTGCCGCCAGAGAGAAAGCCCCCTTCAAAGATGCTCTGCGCCAGGTGGCAAACGACAGCATCGAACAGTTGAAGATCCGCGGCGACCATGTGGTATATCCGGAAGTTGTGGAACTCTTTGCCCGCGGCGATTATGCGCTCGATGAGCAGGGGATACTCCATTTCCTGCATCACGGCAAATGGGAAGTCGTTGAAACGGTGGAGTTTTCCGGCTCCGGAAAATATAAACTCCGCCGTCCGGCAGCTTGCGATATTTCGGTAAAGACTCCCCGGCGTAAAGGTTCTTATTTCCGGAGATTGTTCAAATTTTACTACAACAAGATCGTCCGCACTCCGGGAACGCCGGAGTTTGTTGCCCGTGGGTGGGCACTCGGTGTCGCTGTCGGCTGTATCGTTCCGGTTTTCTGTCAGTTGATCGTGGCGATACCGCTGTCGTTTCTCTTCCGCTGTTCCAAAGTCGGAGCCATCGGCGGAACTTTTATCACTACTCCGCCGACGGCAATATTTATCTATCCGGTTCAGGTATGGGTCGGAAACAAGATCATCAACGGTAATCTTTCTCCCGGGGCGGCAGTGCAGCTGGTGAATATTTTCAATAGCGACACGATTTCGTTTGCTCAAAAGTGGCGGGCGTTTGCTGATTTGGGCATTGATCTGGTCGCAGCTTTTTTTGCCGGAGGTATCGTCTGGGCGGCGATAATGGTTCCGCTGGTCTATTTCGCGGTCAGAAAGAGTGTGATATCTTACCGGAATATGCGGGAGAAACAGCTGAAAAAGAAGCTGAATGTCTAAGTGTAAGGCGATGAACACGGTCAACGTTGACCGGTTCGGGTGTGGTCGAATGTGAAACAGGAGAAAAGTTATGACAGACCGGGAAGTTTGTATAGGTTGTAATCTGATATCCGGCATCGGAGCTGTGCGTTTCGGAAAATTGTGTGAAGCCGTTGACCGCCCCGCGCAGATACCGGAGTTGACCCGATCTGATCTGCTGAATATTTCCGGTATGGGAAATGTCATCGCGGAAAAGGTCGTGAGCTTCGACTGGGATGCCGAAGTTTCCCGGGAACTGGCGATCGCGGAACGGGGCGGAGTGCGGATATACACCCGCTTTGATGAGAATTATCCGGAAATATTGCGCCATATCTACGATCCGCCGTTGTGTCTTTACGTCCGGGGCGAGCTGCCGGAGTTTCCGGAAAAAGCTGTCGCCATCGTCGGTTCGCGGCGGATGTCGCGTTACGGAGAGGAGATGACGGAGATGATCGCCCGGGAGGCGGTCACTGCCGGATTTACCGTGGTTTCCGGACTGGCGATGGGAGTTGATGGTGTTGCCCACCGGACGGCAGTTGCCCACGGCGGAACTACCGTCGGTGTCATCGGCGGCGGTCTTCTCCATGTTCACCCCAAAGAAAATATCGAACTTGCCCGGAAAATGGTGGAATCCGGCGGAGCTGTCGTCAGCGAGTTCCCCTTCGGACAGCCGGTGGCGCGGCAGAATTTTCCCCGGCGCAACCGGATCGTCGCCGGATTGTGCCGCGGTACGATAGTTATTGAAGCTGGTATCGACAGCGGTGCGCTCATTACTGCGCGGTTGGCTTTGGAGAGCGGCAGGGATGTCTTTGCCGTTCCGGGCAGAGTGGACAATCCGCAGGCAAAGGGATGCCACAAGCTGATAAAAGAGGGCGCGATGCTGATCGAAAGTTTCGATGATGTCATGAGCGCATGGAACTGCGGTATGCTGCCGGGATTTGATATTCCCGACAAGAACATACCGGTCGACCCGTTCGGGGATCTGAGCGCGGATGAAGCGGCGGTCTGCCGTTTGTTGAAGAATGGCGAAGCCGGTTTCGATGATATCTGCATCGCCTTGCAGATGGATGTCGGAAAATTGACTTCTCTGTTGACCAAACTGGAACTCAAGCTGATAATTTCTCAGGATGGCAACAAATTGTACCGTTTGAAAAAATATTGATAAATTATATCATTTGGAAAGGGATGTGTTATGTTTTCATTTTTTGTGCTGGCTGATGCCGCCGCGTGTGCAGTGAACAATGATGTGAGTTTTTCCGGTTTGTGGTGCCGGAGTGTAAGCTGGGTCGTCCGTAATCAGGAAGGGTTGCTGATGCTTCTGGTGTGTGCTGTGGCAGCCATACCGGTCTCCATCATCATTTCGTGGATTTTGCGCGGTTCGATAAATGCAATGCTGACCCGGAGCCACCGGGAGGAAAAGAAAATTTCTTCCACTATCACCAAACCTATCCTCTTCGCCGGGATATTGACCGGTATACGCATCGGATTGAACAGTGTTGATGTTTCTGAAGAGATGATGGATATCTTTTCTGATGTATATTTCCTGTTTATCGTGCTGGCGGTGGCATGGGCACTGCTGCGGGTGTTGAAGGCAGTTCGCTATCTGCTGCAGGATGTTGCCGCTAAAACGGAAAACGTGTACGATGATCTGCTGGTGAGTTTGATTTATCCGGTGTTGAAGTGTATTATCTGGGTGGTGGCAGTATTGTTCATCGCGGAGAATACTTTCAATTTTCAAGTGACCTCGCTCCTCGCCGGTGCCGGTGTGGCGGCAATGGCGATCGCATTTGCCGCGCAGAACACCATCGCCAATGTGTTCGGGGCTCTGGCGTTGATCTCCGACCGTCCTTTTGGCATCGGCGATATGATCTCCTTTAACGGCAAGCGTGGTTCCGTGGTCTCCATCGGCTTGCGCAGTACCACGCTCCGGACACTGGACGGCACGGTATGGAGCGTTCCCAACAAGGAGGTCGCCGAAGCGAGTATTGAAAATATTTCCAGACGTCCCAATATCAAGTGGGCGTTCAATATCGATCTGGTGTACGGCACTGCGCCGGAGCAGATCAGCCGGGCGAAAGAGATCGTGATTGAGATATTGCTGGCATCTCCGCTGACTGACCCGGAAAAGAATGCGCCGGCAGTGTGGTTTTCTGAATATGCCGAATCCTCTTTGCGCCTTTCTGTGATAAATTGGTTTCAGACAACCAGTTGGGCGGATTTCTGTCAGCAGAGGGAAGAGATCCAGCTTAAAATATTGCAGCGTCTGGAAGAGGAAAAGCTGGAGCTTGCCTTCAATACTCAGACGGTTCATCTGGTCCAGGAGACGAAGTGATATATCGGGAAGAGCCGATTTCTGCAAGATTTTGCAAAAAAAGTTGGCAATGGTATGGCACTGGTGTTATATTATGAGGTTGGAGATGTTGTACTTTTATAAAATATACAGTGAAAATCTGAAAGACTTATATGGAAACTGATATCAATATCAAACACCGCCGCGAAGCTATGGCACAGGCGAAACAGATCATCGTCAAAGCCGGAACGCGGCTGCTTATCGACCGGCAGTCCATCGCCCGGCTGGTCGATGGTATCGCCATGCTGAGAAAACAGGGATACCGGGTGCTGCTGGTGACCAGCGGTGCGGTCGGTATGGGCATGGAGCTTGCCGGATTGTCCAAACGTCCGGGGGAACTCGCTCAGAAGCAGGCTCTTGCCGCGATGGGACAGACCCGGTTGATGAGTATATATTCGGAAGAGGCCGCCCGGCACGGATTCAATGTTGCCCAGCTTTTGCTTACCGCATCCGATTTACGCAACCGCGGCCGCTATCTCAACGTTATGAACTGCATCAATGCGTTGTGGGAACGTGATGTGCTGCCTATCGTCAATGAAAACGATTCTGTTTCAGTTGCGGAACTCAAGTTCGGCGACAACGACACCCTTGCCGGTATGCTCACCAGCCTCACCGGTGCGCAGATGACCGTGCTTCTGACCACGGTCGACGGTCTGCGCGGCCGCAACAGCGACGGTTCGCTGGGAGAACGTATCCCCGTGGTCAGCCGGATCACCGATAAGATACGCAGTCTTGCCGGAGGAACTGATGATTCCGACCTTTCGACCGGCGGTATGGCATCCAAGCTCCGGGCGGCGGGACTTTCCACTGCCTCCGGTGCGTGGCTCTGGATCGCTGACGGACGGATCGACAATATTATGGAACAGATCATCGGCGGAGAAGATACCGGAACTCTGTTTCTGCCGGAAGCACACAAGGTGCCGAACCGGAAACGCTGGTTCGGATTTTTCAGTAAAATATCCGGTACTGTGATCGTTGACAGCGGCGCGCAGGATGCGGTCACGGTAAAAGGGAGCAGTCTGCTGCCCTCCGGTGTCGTCGATGTCGAAGGGGATTTCAAGCGGGGGGATACGGTCGATATCTGTGACCTTTCCGGCAGACCATTTGCCCGGGGGCTGGTCAACTTTGACAGTGACAGCTGCCGCAAGATCATGGGAAAACACACCGATGAATTTGCCGCCGTGCTGGGAACATCAGCCGAAGCGGAACTCATTCACCGGGACAATCTTATTTTGTTGGAACGATGAAAGTATTTATCAAGACCTACGGATGTCAGATGAACGAGCGCGATTCGGAAGCACTCGGAGCGTTGTTTGCCGCTCAGGGCAGCGAATTGGTCAGTGATGAAAAGTGTGCCGATGTGCTTTTGTTCAATACCTGCAGTGTCCGCGATGCCGCTGAACGCAAAGCCAAAGGCAAGATCGGCTTTATGCGGAAGCTGAAAAAGCAGAACCCTGATCTGGTTATCGGAGTGCTGGGATGTATGGCGCAGCGTCTGGGGGATGAACTGCTGGCAGAGCTGCCGCATCTGGACTTCGTTCTCGGAACCGGACAGATCCACAAAGCTCCGGAGATCGTGGCGCAGATAAGAGCGGAACGCCGCCGGTTGGCATTGACTGAACCGTTCCCGGAAGAGGTGGAGATGCTGGGCGCACATGCGGAAGAGAGTTCATGGAACGGGCAGATCGCCATCACCCGCGGCTGCAACCGTTTCTGCAGTTATTGCATCGTTCCCTATGTGCGGGGACGGGAGGTGAGCCGGTCGCAGGAGTCTATTCTTTCTGAAGCGCAGAGCATGGTCGATCGCGGTGTGCGTGAAATATTGCTTTTGGGACAGAATGTCGCTGCTTACGGTTTGAATGGTGATATCCGTCCGCCTGCAGACGATCATTCTCCCTTCGCTGAACTTCTGGAAAAGCTCAATGAGATACCCGGTTTGCTGCGTATCCGTTACACGTCACCCTATGTGAGTTACTTCAACCGGCGGCTGATCGATGCATTGAGTCATTGTTCCAAAGTTTGCCACAATATCCATTTGCCGCTGCAAAGCGGTTCCAATACCATATTGAAAGCTATGAACCGGCAGTACACTGCCGAAAGTTATCTGGAAAAAGTCGCACAACTCCGGGCGGCGATCCCGGATTTGACCTTCTCCACCGATGTTATCGTCGGTTTCCCCGGTGAAACGGAGGAGGATTTCCGGCGCACGCGGGATTTGATGAATAAGGTCGGATTTGAGCAGGCGTTCATCTTCAAATATTCGCCGCGTCCCGGAGCAAAATCGGCTGAATTTGAGGATTCGATTTCCGAAGAGGTAAAACTTGAACGGAACAATATTCTGCTTGATGATTTGAAAGCGCGCATAAGTTCCAAACTTGAAACGCTGAAAGGTTCCACCGTCGAAGTTCTGGTCGAAGGTGTCAGCAACCGTAATTCAGCCCGGTGGACGGGACGGACGGGAACCAATTTTGTTGTTCACTTTGAACCGGATGAAGGTTGCACTCCCGGCACTTTGCGTAAAGTCGAAGTCAGCCGCAGCGGAGGCGTATCACTTTTCGGCAGACTGCTGCCGGAAGAGCAATAATATACAGGGAAGGATGATGGTATGGCGATCAATGAGTTGTCGTTGAGTACGGCAGTGTTCGGACCGGAACGCGGTCCCGGCGCGATGATTGGAGATTATGTCGGAATGGCTCTTGAAGCCGGATTCAGTATGGTGGAGCTGTCGCGCCGCCAGCCGGAGGGCAAAGATACCGGACTTGAAGATCTGCGCCGTTCCGGAATAAAGGTGTGGTCGGTCCACGGCATCATGGGTATGGATGCGATCTCTCCGGACAAGGCTGCCCGGGATAAAGCGGTCGAGCTTGCCTACCGTCACGCCGCCGGATATGCTGAATTTGCTCCGTGTCCGCTGGTGGAGCATTATCTTGACCGGGACAAAGATCCGAAGATCGCGGAGTATTACCGTTACAGCGTGGAGAAACTTTATGAAAAGGTTTCTGCGCTCGGTTACATCCTCACCATCGAAACCGCTCCGTACAAACCCAAGATGTACAACCGTCACCCTGACAGCCGCGAGATCGCGGAATTTGTTCGTTCTTTCGGCAAAGATGATTTGCAGATGACCGTCGATGTCAACCATTCCAACTTGTTTGAGAATCTGGTCGCAACGGCGGATAATACCCGCGGTCTGGTCAAGAACGTTCACTTTTCCAACAACTACGGGACCTGGGAAGATCATTTGCCGCCCGATACCGGTGTGATCGATTTGAAACAGGCGTTTGAAGCTCTGCGGAAAAACGGGTATAGTGGTCCCTGCAATCTGGAGTTCAGCTTCCCCGGAGAAAAACGGGTGCCGGAACTCAGCCAGCTGATCGAAGTGCGGAAATATATGGAAAAATTGTTGTGGAACCGCTGAAGTGACACCTCCGCCGCAGTAAAGATTTTTATAAGGAATGAGACGATAACAAAACGTGGAGGGTGTTTGCATGGAGAACAGCAGACAACTTTTCAACGCCGGCGAGATGGAGACCGGCGTGAAGGAGATCGCAAAAAAGATCGCCGCCCGTTTCGCCGGTAAAGATGCCGATTTTGCATTGGTCGGCATTCAGCAGATGGGCGTGGTTCTGGCGGAAAAGATATGTGAAGAAATGAAAGCTCTGGGCTTCGTGCCGGATTTCGGCAAGCTGGATATCACCATGTACCGGGATGATTTCGGTACCCGGGATATCCTGCCGATGATCAATGAAACCGAGATACCCTTCGATGTCAGCGGCAAAGAGATCATTCTGGTCGACGATGTGCTTTCCAGCGGACGTACCATCCGCGCCGCATTGGATGCCCTGACCGATTTCGGTCGTCCCGGTTTCATCCGTCTGGCGGTGCTGGTCGATCGCGGCGAGCCGGAGTTTCCCATCCGGGCGGACTATGTCGGCTTCAACGTTTCGCTTCCGGCGGAGCGGAAGGTCAAGGTCTATTTCGCTGAAAACAACGGTTTTCAGCCCGGTATTTACGATGTGAAGTGGCAATAAACTTTAACAGGATATAACAACTATGCAGTGGACAAGAAAAGATTTGCTCAGCATCTATGATCTGAGTGCCGAAGAGATCACCTGCATCCTTGATACTGCCGAAAAGTTCAAGGAAGTTTCCGAACGGCGGGTGAAAAAAGTTCCCGCTCTGCGCGGAATGACAGTGGTCAACTTTTTCGTCGAACCCAGCACCCGGACAAGGGTCTCCTTTGAGCTCGCCGAACAGCGCTTGAGTGCCGACGTGGTCAATATGCAGGCTCAGGCGAGCAGTTTGCTCAAGGGTGAAACGCTTTTGGATACAGTGAAAAACATCGAAGCTCTTCAGGTCGACCTTGTGGTCATGCGCCATTCGGCACCCGGAGCGCAGAATTTTATTGCCGACCACCTCAAGTGCGGTGTGGTCAACGCCGGTGACGGCGCGCATGAACATCCGACACAGGCGTTGCTGGATTTGTTCACCATCCGGGAAAAGAAGGGATCGTTCAAAGGTTTGAACGTCACCATTCTCGGCGATATCCTCCACAGCCGGGTGGCGCGCAGCAACATCTGGGGGTTGCTCAAACTGGGAGCCAATGTCACTCTCGGCGGACCCTCGACTCTGGTTCCGCGCGAATTTGAATCCATCGGCTGCCGGGTCTGTCACAATCTTGACGAGGCAATAAAAGATGCTGATGTGGTGAATTTGCTGCGTATCCAGCATGAACGGCAGACGGTCGGATTCTTCCCCAGTGTCGGCGAATATGCCGCATGGTTCGGTATCAAAGGTTCCACCATGTCGAAGATGAAAAAAGATGTGCTTATCATGCATCCCGGTCCCATCAACCGGGATGTTGAGTTGGCAAGTGAAGTCGCTGACGGCAATAATTCGGTCATTTTGGAACAGGTGACCAATGGGCTGGCGGTGCGTATGGCGGTGTTGTTCCTTATTGCCGGAGTGCGGAAATGAATGGTATGATTTTGAAAAACGCCCGGATCGTCGATCCGGTTCGCAATATTGATTGTGTCGGTGACATCGGTGTTGCCGATGGTGTTATTGTGGAAGCTGCTTCCGTTAAAGACCCGCAGATCGTGGATTTGAGCGGCAAGGTGGTTTCTCCCGGATTTATCGACATCCATGTCCATCTGCGCCAGCCGGGAAATACCGCCGCCGAAACTGTTGCCACCGGTTCCATGGCTGCGGCAGCAGGTGGTTTCACCTCGATCGTTGCCATGCCCAACACCAATCCGGCGGCTGATACTGCCGGTTCCATTGAGCTGCTCAAGCGCACCGCGCAGGAGCAGGCTGTGGTTCATGTGCTGCCCTGCGGTAATATGACCAAAGGCGGCAAGGGTGAAGAGATGGCGGGTATCGGTTCTCTCAAAGCTGCCGGGGTCGCGGCACTGAGTGACGATGGAAAATGTATTCAGGATCACGCGCTGATGCGCCATGTGGTCGAATATGCCAAGAGTTTCAATTTGCCGATTTTGGACCATTGCGAAGAAAACACCCTTGCCGCCGGCGGTGTCATGCACGAAGGCAAGTGGTCAGTTCTGCTGGGCATGAATGGTATTTCCAGTGCCTCGGAAGAATTGATGGTGGCACGGAATATCATCCTTGCGCGGCAAATCGACTGGAAGATCCACATGCAGCACATCAGTGCCGCAGAGAGCGTGGAACTGCTCCGCAGTGCGCGCAGTAAAGGCATCCGGGTGACCGGTGAAGCCACTCCGCATCACATTACGCTGACCGATCAGTGCATCAAGAAGTTCGACACCAATTACAAGATGAATCCGCCGCTGCGCAGTGAACGCGACCGGCTCGCGGTCATCGAAGGTCTGGCTGACGGAACTTTGACTGCGATCGCCACTGACCACGCTCCGCATACCGGAACTGCGAAGATGGTGGAATTTGACCATGCGCCCTTCGGTATCATCGGTCTGGAAACTGCGCTGCCGCTTTCGTTCACGGAACTTGTTGTCAAAGGTGTGCTGACCATTCCGCAGCTGATAAGCAAATTCACTTCCGGTCCGGCGGATATCCTGGGGATGGAAAACTACTCTCTTGCCGTCGGCAACGTTGCGGATATCACCGTTATCGATCCGGAAGCGAAGTGGACAGTGGATAAGAGCAAATTTTTCTCCAAATCGCGCAATACGCCGTTTGACGGCTTCAATGTTCAGGGGCAGGTCGTGATGACCATTGTCGCAGGAAAAGTTGTTTATTCCCGGTGAAAAAAGTATGGAAATAAGAGATATCATTGATGAGATCGTCGCGTTCCGCAAGGAGCTGCACCGTCATCCGGAGATCGCCGGAAAAGAGGTGTGGACCTGTGCGGAGATCCGACGACGTTTGGCGGAGATCTCCGGAGTGGAGATTCTGCCGCCGTTTTTGGAAACTGACACGGTCGCGTTTATCCGGGGAAATGGTCCCGGAAAGAATGTCACGCTGCGTGCGGACATCGATGCGCTGACTGTGACCGAGGAGACCGGGTGCGATTACGCTTCGGAGATCCCCGGAATGATGCACGCCTGCGGTCACGATGTCCATGCTTCGGTGCTGTTGGGTGTTGCCAAACTGCTTGCTGCGCGCCGTCAGGAGTTTTCCGGCAGTGTCCGGCTGGTTTTCCAGCCGGGAGAGGAAAACCTCGCCATGGCGCGGCCGCTGATCGAAGCCGGAGCTTTGCAGGATCCCCGGCCGGACTTTGTCGCGGCATTTCACTGTTTCCCCGGAATGAAAGTCGGTGCCGCCGGTATCCGTGTCGGCGCGATGATGAGTTCATGTTCGCACTTTGAAGTTATGTTCAAAGGGCAGGGGGGGCATGGCAGCCGTCCCCATGCGGCGAGAAGTCCGCTGCTTGCGGCGTGTTCTGCGGTCATGGAACTGCAGACGGTTGTTTCCAACCGGATAAATTCCCAGCGCGCCGGAGTGTTGAGCATCTGTGCCATCGAAGGCGGCAAACTGGATAACATCATCCCTGAGACCACCCGTTTTATCGGAACCATCCGGGCGTTGGATAACGAAACCGCAGATGAATTGCGTACCGCCCTTGAAGAGATCTGCCGCGCCGTGGCAGTCATGCACCGGGTCGAGTGTGACGTACACTTTGCGGAAAACGGTTATCCGGCAACGGTCAATCCGGAATCCGGTGTTGCACTGGCAAAAGCGGTGATGAGTGAATGCGGTATTGAGTGTATTGATTTCCCTGAATCGTATATGGCATCGGAGGATTTTTCGTACTATCTCAACAATTCGCCTGATGGTGTGTTTATAATGCTGGGTGCCGGATGCGATCTGCCGCCGCTGCACAACTGCCGTTTTCTTGCGGATGAAAAGATGATCGCTCACGGTATGGCACTGATGAGCGGAATCGCATTGGCTGTATTGAAGTGAACTGCTATATCCATGTTCCGTTTTGTGCCGCGAAGTGCGGATATTGTGCGTTTTATTCCGAAGCCGGAGCGGGAGATGAGCTTATTGATGCATATCTTGACCGTCTGGAACAGGAACTGTATTTCGCATTCGGAATATGTGAAACTGTTTATGTCGGCGGCGGAACGCCGACATTTCTTGACTGCACCCGGCTGGAACGGTTGTGCGAACTGATTTACCGGCGGCTGCAGATCGACGGCAATACGGAACTTTCCATCGAAGCCAATCCTGAAACGCTGACCGCAGAAAAAGTGGCACTGCTGCGGCGGTACTTTACCCGTATCAGCGTTGGTGTGCAGAGTTTTGATGCGGAATCCCGGAAGCGTATCGGCAGGCGGTGTCCGCAGGAAAAACTGCTGGATGCGCTGGAACTGGTGCGGGCGGCAAAGTTTCCCCATTGGAACTGCGATTTGATTTACTCACTGCCGGAGCAGACGGCGGCGATGTGGGAGCAGGATTTGCGGACGGCGGCAGCTTTGGGCGTCGATCATATATCGTGTTACGCGCTGACCCCGGAGGAAAACAGCCGTCTGGGAGCGACATTTGATGAGGATGATGAACGGGAAACGGAGTTTTATCAGCTGGCGGAAGAGGTGCTTTCGGAGTATGGTATACACCGTTACGAGATATCCAATTACGCCAGAAGCGGAGGAGAATGTCGCCACAATCTCAATGTGTGGCGCGGCGGATTACTGCAGGGATATGGGCCGGCGGCGGCGGGATTTGACGGTTTTTACCGGCAGATCGAAGTCGAATCTTTGACCAAATGGCTCAAAGGTACTGCTCCGGAACGGGACGAGATCCCGCTTTCAGAACGGTTGAATGAGATATTTGCCGTCAATTTACGCACCACTGCCGGGTGGAACGCCGCCGCATGGAAACAGGTCAAATTCTGCGACAGTTGGGAAGATCGGCTGAAAATCGCAGGAAAATTGCAAAAATCTTTTCCGGAATATTTGCAGATATCCTCCGGCAGTATTAAATTATCGCCGGAAGGATTGCTTTTTTGGAACACTATTGCTCAGGAGATGATTTATGGGGATTGAACCCACACCATACGTTCCGGTAAAACGGTATTTGATGGAGATCGCCTATGACGGCGGCAATTACAGCGGTTGGCAGATACAGCCGCATTGTCTGGCGGTACAGCAGGTGATCCAGGAACATCTGACCAAGTTGTACGACAAGCAGCCGATACATCTTATCGGGAGCAGCCGGACGGATGCCGGAGTTCACGCGCAGAATTTTGCCGCATCCTTTCTGGTGCCGGAACTGCCGGCGATCCCGATGGAGCGGGTCTTCAAAGCGTTGAACCGGCGTCTGCCCAAAGATATCAGAATACACACTATAAAAGAGGTTCCGCTGGAATTTCATTCCCGTTACGACACATGCGGGAAAGCGTATACCTATGTTCTCAATCTGGGTGAAAACGATTCACCGTTTGTCGGTCGTTACAGTTGGAAACCATACCGCGCGCAGAATGTGGATATGATACGCGCTGCGTGTGAACGGCTGACCGGGACCCACGATTACTCAAGTTTTGTCGTGGAAAGGCGGGAAATCGAGGATGCCGTGCGGACGATTTTCCGAATCGATGTTGAGATGATCGGGGATTTCTGCTGTATAACTTTCGTCGGAAATGGATTCCTTTATAAGATGATACGCTGTTTGATGGGGATGATCGAAGCTGTTGGGGCAGGGGTGTACTCGCCCGATGCCGTGACACGCATCCTTGAGGCGCGTGACCGGACGCAGGCACCGGAGACGGCTCCAGCCAACGGATTATTTTTGATGAAGGTGTTTTACGATGAAACGGAACGGGAAAACTTCCGTCTTCCCGGACTGCCATTTTTACAATAAAGGAAAGAGCGCAATGAACGGAAAGATGATTGAAAAGTTGTCCGCTGTACTGAAAGGCGGTTCACCCATTATCACCGCCGCCGATGTCAAACATGGGGTAATGGAGCAGGTGCAGCTCTATTTTGAAGCTGACGGCGAAGCGGTGATGGATGTTATAAATAAAGATGACCTGGTACAGAATTTTCCGGATGAAGGAGTTTATGTACTCAATAAAAATGGCAACCCGGTAAAGCTGGTGATGTTTGAGGGTGAGGAAGATATGTATTTCCGAACCGATGGCAGCACGGAAGAGGCCGATGAGTTTGCCGATGTTCCAAGCGTAACTTTTATGAACGCTGTGGAAGCGATTTCGATGATGAAATTGTGAAAAAATGCGAAAAATTTTCAAAACTTCGCTTGCAAAGTAAAAATAGTGTGATATATTATGTTTCTGTTGCGCGTCGAAACCGACGGAGCATCGAGGCTGATAGATCATAAAAACTTCTGGCAGTTTTGGAAAACGCTGAAATAAAAAATTTCAAAAATTTTTCAAACACTGCTTGCAAAGTTGAAAAAGTATGGTATATTAAGTCGATGTCGCTCGCCGCTGGTGAGTGAGCTGATTGAAAATTGAATAGTGCGATGTAAACCTTGAAAATTCACAATGAGACGAAACACAAAGTCTTAAATTTAATGCTTTGAATCGGATTTTCCGATAAAATAGTTTTATTTTACGGAGAG
>JAFVZN010000103.1 GCA_017508135.1 Lentisphaeria bacterium
ACACCGGGCCAGCGGTAGAATGATTGTTCGCAATGATTTCAATGCAGGGACTCAAACCGATGCAACCATAAAGCAGCTTTCTTATCTGGGAAAGATTGATGAACAGGATGTTACTCCCAAAGGAGTTAAAAAATTCTTCTCTTCCCAGTTTTACAAAGACTATGAAAAAGCAATGGAGAAGCGTAAATATTGGGCAGAACGCAGGAAACAGGAAACTGTTTAAGCAAATATTTACCCGTATGCTTGCTAATGCTTACATGCTTTTGTTTGAAAAAATGTATGTAAGTGACATTATTTCGTTTGAAAAAATGTAAAGAGATGCTATATTTAAAATGAAAACAGGAGATTTATAAATATGAAACGAACCGCAATAGCTCAACTTACAGCGTGGAAAATATCGCCAAATCGGAAACCTCTGGTGATAAGAGGAGCCCGTCAGGTCGGCAAAACCTGGCTGATGAAAGAATTTGGTAAACAGGAGTTCAAGAACTTTGTCTATATCAACTTTGACAGCAACCCGGATATGGCGAATCTTTTTGAAGGAAGTCTGCAAATACCTCGCTTGATTTCCGGGTTGCAGATTTACAGCGGGCAGAAGATCACAACTGATACGCTCTTGATCTTTGACGAGATTCAGGAAGTACCGCGGGCGTTGAGCAGTTTGAAATATTTCTGTGAAGAGGCTCCGGAATATGCTGTCATCGCTGCTGGAAGTCTGCTCGGTGTTGCCATGCACAAAGGAACCAGTTTTCCGGTCGGTAAAGTTGATTTTCTGGATCTGTATCCCTTGAGTTTTACTGAATTTCTTAACGCTACCGGCAATGAAAATCTGGTGGATTTGTTGAAAAGCGGTGATTGGCAGTTGATTACCACATTCAAAAATAAATATATTGAACTTCTGCGGTATTACTACTTTATCGGTGGTATGCCGGAAGCTGTTCAAACCTTTATTGATGAAAACGATTTCAATGCTGTCCGCAAGGTTCAGCAAAATATTTTGACCGCTTACGAGCAGGATTTCTCCAAGCACGCTCCTGTAGAAACGGTGCCTCGCATCCGTATGGTCTGGCAGTCGATTCCCTCTCAATTAGCAAAGGAGAACCGCCGTTTTGTTTATGGAGCATTGCGTAAGGGGGCAAGAGCCAAAGATTTTGAATTGGCGATCCAATGGCTGAAAGATTGCGGCTTGATTCTGCAGGTCATCCGGCTTTCCAAACCGGCATTACCGCTTCCAGCGTATGCGGATGAAGGATTCAAAATGTTCCTCTCTGATGTGGGTTTGCTGGGGGCGATGAGTGGACTTGATGTCACCACGTTGCTGCATGGAAACGCTTTCTTCAATGAATTCAAAGGAGCTTTGACCGAACAGTATGTCGCTCAAGAATTGCGTTGCAGTTTGGGGCAGACACCCTGTTATTGGAGTGCGGAACACGCTACCGCAGAAGTTGATTTTGTATTCCAGTATAAAACCGGAATTTATCCCGTGGAAGTCAAGGCTGAAGAAAATCTGAAAGCCAAAAGTCTGAAAGTGTATTTTGAGAAATACACTCCTGCGATTGCCATCCGCAGTTCCATGTCAGATTACCGGTACGATGAGTGGCTGTTGAATCTGCCGCTGTACGGAATCAGCCAAATCCTTGCTGAATGCGAGAAATTTATTTAAAAGATGAACTTCTCTGCAGGCGAACAATTATCTGCGTTCAGCATTGCTTTTATGCAGACAGACACTTTTATCGGCGTAAAATTATAAAAATGCGGTAAAATACTCAATCATAATGGGCAGGATACTTACTGGTCTATCGTGGTATTTGACGACCACTGTACTTATCCTGTCGCCGGACTTTTTTACGATTCTTTCACAACGATATCGGAGAATGAAGTTGAAAAGTTGAGAATATATGCTATTATAATACACAGTCCGGGACTTTCGTGTTAAATATTAAAGATTTGAGCGTTTTTAATATATAACAAGTCCCGACAATTTCAATTAACTCCGATAATTTTTACCGGACAGTAGTGAATTTGCCATGCGGAAAAAAGAACGGAAAGCTGTAATACTGTTGCCACCGCGATGGGGCATCGCCTTGGCAACTTTGGCATCGTTACTTTTGACCGGGTGTTATGAAACGGTAACCGGCTATAAGCTGATCGGAGAATATCAAAGTCCGGCTCCTCCGGGATATTGGGGTGACAGTAAATTAAGTTATAATAAAAATAAAGAATTGCAACTTTCTATTGCTCTGGAAAAATCAACTCTTTCTGAATTTTCACAACCGCCGCAGAAAGAGGTGAAACTGCCCGGCATCCCAACTCTTTCTGTCCAAAATATCATCCGGGAAAAAGGTTTATCTTCTTTCGCACTTCCCGTATTCGCCGGGGTGATGTCTCCATATTTCCACTTGATCTATGAAGGTTCCCGATTGAAAGCGATCGTGCATTTTACCCCGAATTCACATTTGCAGATTTTGAACCCTCAAGGCTGGTCAGTGAAAAATGAAATCAAAGTTGAGAAAACCAGAGAAGCCTTTGTACGGGCGATCACCTGTTCGGATGATTTACAATATCTGGCAGTTTCTTATTCTTACAGCCCGACACTGCCTCTTGACCATGCGATAGAAATATACAAATTAAACAACCAAAGCAACACCTTTCGATTCCACAGGACATTGTATCTTCACCATGGAATGTTTTTCTCCGATATGCTCATAGACAACAATATGCTTATTATCAATTTACAAAAAGGTGCGCGCAGTACGATCAAAACTTCCAGAGTAATATTTTATGATCTGGAAAAAGAGTCTGTCGAATGTGAATACATTAAAAAAAATTATACCTTTGTCAGAGCCGCCGCCGTTACACCGGATCACGAATATCTGATCATTACTGCTGATACGATCAGATTATACCGCCGTACCCCCCGAAAAAAATGAAAAAAAATCAATAAGGAAACTTTGACTTACCCTTACAGCGTTTTTATTGCCGATCGCCGGACATGGAGTAATGGCGGTATGCGAAGCCGGCAGAAAATCTCTCCGCCGAAAGATACGACTCTATTTTAACAGAACTTTGCCGCAACGCGCCGCCGTTGTTTGATTTTTAACAAAAAGAGAGAGCATAAAATGAAAAAAAGTGAACGTTATATCCATGATCGTCTGCCACAGGATTTTTACAGCCGGATAGCCGGAGGAGATTATGCCCGGCAGCTTTATCCGGCATTTGCCGACCGCGAGGCGTGGTCAAAGGCGGGCAAGAGCAAATTTGCCGCTGAAATCATCGCCGGAGCCGATCAGATCGCGGGAAATCAGGTTCCGCAACTGTTGTATTCCAATTATGCGCAATTTGCGATAAACGGCAACCGCACGGAGTACGAAACTCCATATTTCCGTCGCCGCAAAGATCTGGGATTTCTGGCGGCGGCATTGTGCCTGACCGGAGATAAAGCCAAATATATGGCGCGTTTGCTGGATTACACGGTCGCAATTCTGGAAGAGCGTTCATGGTGCATCCCGTCGCACGCCCGCTGGACACACAACTCCATCCTCCGCTGGCGGAACTGTGACCTTTTTGCCGCTGAAACGGCGGCGGTGATGGCACTGCTTTATCTGGTTCTGGGTGAAGAACTGGAAAAAGAGATACCCGGTATATCCGGGATGATCCGGCAAAAATCACTGGAACAGAGCATTTATTACGTCATGGATAAAAATATCGTTCACTGGTGGGATGTTCAGGAAAAACCTGCCAACTGGACCGTCTGGTGCAGCAGCAACTGTATCATCACCGGACTGATACTGGAACCGGACGGCAAAAAACTTGCCGCTCAAATCCGGAGATTTCTCGCCAACACTTCGCGGTTCATCCATTACTATGCGGATGACGGTTATTGTGCCGAAGGCGCATCCTATTACGCGAAAGCCAATTTGATGGTGTTTCAAACTATATTCATGCTGGACAAAGCTCTTCCCGGAGCGATGAATAAAATGTTCAGTGAACCCAAAATAAAAGCGATGGTGGAATTTCTGCCCCGTGCCCGTATCTGCAGCGGAACCATAGTTTCATTCGGCGATTCCCAACCGAAACTGCAGCCGTGTCAGGCGTTGCTGGCACCGGCAGGAAAATATTTTGATTCCAAACCGTTGCTGGGACTTGCGGCGCGGAGTGAATACAGGCTGGGAGAGTGCGGAGATTTCCTGGCAAGTTTGCTTGCCACACTTTTTGACCGTCCGGAAACGATACCGGAGATGGATGAGAACAGCAAAGCGACAGTTATTTTTCCGGACCGGCTGGCGATATTCCGGTCGGAAAATTTCTCGCTTTCGCTGAAAGCCGGGAACAATAATGAATCCCACAACCACAACGATCTGGGACATTTTGAACTGTTCAGCGGGGATGTTCCGGTGATTCTCGATGCCGGGACCGGAAATTACGCTAAAATCCATTTTTCCGAACAGCGTTATACCCTGTGGCATACGCGCGGGACCGGGCATAATGCCCCGGTTTTCGGCGAATATGAACAAGTAAAAGGCGAAGAGTATACCGCTGCTTTTACCGTGCAGGATGACCGCATCATCCGCTGTGATCTTTCCCATGCCTATCCGGACGAAGCCGGAGTAAAGTCGGCAGAACGGCTCATTGAATACAGTGAAAATACGGTCACGGTCGAAGATTCTTTTGTTTTGGAGAAAGAGATGACTGCCGGGATAACACTGTTGACCGCCTGCGTTCCGGAAGTGGCAGATGACGTGACAATCCAGCTGGGCGATGTATGCTTGCGTTTGGAAGATTCGGTTCTGGAGAGCGTGGAACAGATGCCGGATCTAAAACATGACGGCGACCTCATCTGGGGAACCGCAGTTTTCGCACTGAAATTGAAACTGAAAAGTAATCACAGCAAAATGGTATTCAACCTCACCCGGTAAAATCGGGCAAGGTCGGCTCCCTCATCTTTGACCGCAGTTGAAGTTATCAACTGCGGATCTTGGCAACAAAGATCGAATTGTCGCTGCCGTAACTCATACAGCGGCGCCAATTGCTGTGATCCGGAGCGGTGGTCTGCATCCATTCCGACACGATGACCCACGCTTCATTTTCGCTCACATTGACACAACCGAAATTGCCCAGCCGCGCGCCCCGCTCCGGCACGGCAATAAATTCACTCTCCCGGATGAGAACCATCTTCTCCGTATCAAATTCAGCGGCGAACAGCGGTGCCCGGTGGCGGAAAACATGGTCGTTTTCCGCCCCTTTCCGGGTGTAGACCATATAAAGTTTTCCCCCGCACTTGAACCAGTGCTGCTGGGTGCAATAGTTGCCGGATTCTCTGCCGTCATCAAATTTCAAAAGTTCCGGTTCACTCAGGTGCAGTCCGTCATCGCTCCAAGAGACGTAACCTGCCTTATCGTTGCGCAACGCCAGAAAATATCTGCCGTTGAACTCTGCAACAGAAGGTTCTCCGCAACCGCGCGGAACGGGAACGGTCACACTGTTTCCGATGTCCAGACAGCGGAGTTCTTTTCCATCGAAACTGCACCGCATCACCGCGGAGTGATAGGTTGATTGTCCGGGAGTCTCCGCCTCCTTGCGCGACTGAAAATAGACCGGAACCAGGAGTTCGCCGTTTTCCAGCTCCAAAATCTGACAGCATCCGCTGCCGCAGGAGAAGTATTTCTCCGGGTCATCCATCTTCAACTCCCGGAACTCCGCCCACGTTCCGGCATTTTCATCAAAAACGCTCCATATCGTATGGCGCGGGCGGGGTGCCGGAAAGAGTTTGTTATTCAAATAAAGTGCATCATGACCGGTCAATATAAGTTTCCCTGTTGCCCGGTGATAAAAGGGTGTGGCATCGCAGAAAGTCTGTTCCACGCCGTCACCCAGATCTTTACGCGCCAGAGGATGCTGAGGCACTATTTCTGACCAGTTATTGCCATTGTCACTGCTGGTCAGCATCTCAATTCCGGAAAAGATATCGACTCCGGATATCATAAGTTTCTGAGTAGTGATGACCGCCTTGTTTCCGGGGAGGACCGCGCCACGGGCATGGGTGTAACAATAATCACCGGAAAAACCGGTTTTAATCTGAATCAATTCTACGTTCAAAGCCATAATCAATAACCTTTTTTATTCGCTTGGAACAGTGAATACAAATTCCATTTTTATATTCTCAGCTTTTTCCATCGCAGTGAACGCCAGCCGGTAAACGGGAAGTTTATGCCAGGTATCTTCGTTGATGGTGTCGATGGAAAATTTATAAGGCACACTGCTTTTGACGGTAAGTGTCAGAACTTTTCCCTTCCATGAAATAAGATACTTCCCATGAGAAAGTTCTCTGACTTCACCGAGAGTGATGACCGCACCCTCAAAATCAGCAGCAACAGAAAACTCTGCTTCATCAGAAACAGTAAATTTTCCGCCGTTTTTGCGGTCAAAAACGAAGGTCCGTTCCAATTTTTCGATACCGGGGATCTGGTTATAGACTTTTTTGATATCGAACCGGACGCGGCAGCGGTCGGAAGAAATATCATGTTCCAACAGATCTCCGCAAATGAGTTTTTCCGGAGTAAGATTTTTCGGCGGATTAAAGTCATCACCGCCAACCCGGTTCGTTTGCAATTTGCCGTTGATCCGGGGAACGCTGTGACCGTAGCTGTTGAGCAGCTTGGACTCATAGCGGCGGGGACTGAAAGTTCTTGCAGTATAAACTTCACCGCCCGGGTCCAGCACCATCGGAACGCCGTCAAGTGCGATGATGTAGGTTCCGACGTCGTTGTGGTTATGGGATTCGCGGTTGTGACCGCCTTTGAACGAGACCGACATGGAACTTCCCGGCATCTGCCGCATAACAAAGCATCCGGCGTCAGGGAAGGTGGAATATGGAGCATCATTTTTGACCTCTGTGGGCGTGTTATCCGCCGGATAAGCGAGCCGCAGCGCGATGCCGGTTATGCTCTCTCCGAGGGGGATGTCATTGGCAAAACCTTTACGTTTGCCCAGCAGTATATCTCGCAGTTGCAGGATGTATATATCCGGCTTTACGTTGATGGAACAATCGGTGTATGCCGGATAAAATCCGGGAGCCATCATAATATTTTCCGGGTACATGACCGCCTTGAGCATCCGGGGTTCAGAGGAAAGTACATCGCGTTGGCCGTATTGTTTGAGCAGTGCGGAGATGATAAGATATTGGCCGCAGCTGCCGTCCCAGTAACCAAGACCTTCATCGCAGTAGCCTTCGCTGCCGAAACTTTCCATATAGGGGCCAAAGTTGTCAAAGAAAAGTTTTAATATCCTGTCAACACGCTCTTTTTCCATGCCGATACGCAAAATCGCATCGATAACGCCGCGTTTGCAGATCGGATTCCAGTTGTTTGTGCCGTTGAGCCACCAGAAACGATCCGGCGAACACTTCCCTTCGACAGCCTCTTCGATGGGGGTGATGACATGGTGAAAGATCGCCTTTCTCAATTCCGCAGCCAGAGCTTTATCCATCACCGGTTCCAGTATGTACAGCACGGTCGCCAGTTCGCCGCCGAGATTTGCAGAAAACAAGTCAACGATGACCTCTTCACCTTTGTACGCTTTGAGCTTCAGGTCATGGGCAGGAAGCACCCAGGAGGGAAGAGAAAGGATAAGCCGGATACGGGCTTCGATGTTTTTGAGATATTTTTCCTCTCCGGTGGTACAGAAAGCTGCGACCAGTGCGCCGAAGTGACGGATTTTGAAATAACGGATTTGATAGTTGCTCCGGTTGCCGGTTTGCGAACACTCCAGATAGAGCGGCAGGGGAGAAATCAGCTCTTCGGCAGCCATTTCATCGGCGCGCTGCATCAGCGTTGGGTATTGCGGATGCTGTTTCAGATTTTCCCAGAACTTCTGATCTTTACAATCGGGGATATTGTTCCATTTGACGATACCGGCACTTAAAATTGAAGTCAACATAATTAAAACTGCTCCTGAAATATATTTTAACATAAAAAAATCTCCTGTTTTAACATAAAAAAATCTCCTGCTTGAACGCCGACGACTTAATATATTTATCCATAGTATTTCTGTCAATCAGAATTTTGAAGAAATTTTACAAAATTTCACCAAAATTTCTCTTCCGATATTGGCAAAAGACAACTCACGGCAGTATAGTATATGCCAGACAATCTGTTCATTTTCCCCTCCGGTTGGCAGCCGAAGTATAAAATGTCTTCTTTGTCCAACGTTTTCCAGTATTTTAATTAAAAGGTAATGTCCCAAATTTTGTAAAACTTCGACATCCAGATTTATGACAACTTTTATCACTCTTTTGTCTGAAGAACAGAGCAATATTTAAAATCGCCGTTTTTTCACGGAAGAGCGGCACGCGGAGGCATCTTCCGGATGCTCCGGCCATTCGTGCTTGGGATAACGGCTCCGCAGTTCGGTGCGCACCAGATGCCAGCTGCCTTTCCAGAATCCGGGCAGATCGCAAGTTATCTGTACCGGACGCCGCGCCGGAGAAAGCAGTTCCAGCCGCAGAGGGATGCGATTTTTCCCCACGCAGGGATGAACCGTTTCGCCGAACAACTGCGGAATGGGAACACTCAACGTCGGTTGTTCTCCGGAATAATCTATCGCGATCTCCTGCCCGGCGGGAGTGCGGTACTTATCCGGACAAATCCGGTTCAGCGTATCCAAAAGTGAAAATCCGAGCATTGATTTGAGGATATTCAGCCAATCCTGACTTTGCAATGTGTTGAAATCTTTGACACCGGAAAAATATACCGGCGCATCGGATTTTAAAATATTATTCAACTCCTCCTCTTCCCACGCCGGAAAATCTTCATCCCCTGCCCGGCGCGCAAAGCGTACCCGTTCCAGAAGCCGCCGCGCCGCAGGAGCTTTCCCGAAGATATCGAGCCCCCGCCGCAGAGCCGTCTGCAATACGATGGATGCAAGCTGCTGTTTATCCGGGACGATGGGAGAGGATTCCAGCACGATGGAACCTAATTTCACCTGATGCACTCCGGAAACTTTCCCGGAAGTTTCATCGAACTGCAACTCATCGTGTCCGGTAAAAACATCGGAAAAGTGCTTCCGTATATCTTCCAGACTCAACGGTGCCGCCAGATAAACCGCCGCATCGCCGCCGGGTAAAACCGTCAAATCGGCGATCGCCAGAAACTCTTCATGGCGCAGAGGATCATCTTCACCGATTTTCGCACTGCGACCTCCTGAGAGCTGATAAACTGCGGAGTGCCGCTTTTTCGCCCGTCCGATATATTCCGGATAGGCACGGGCAAGCAGAACTCCAAGTTCAGCTTCCATCTCCGCCGCCGATGTTCCAGCCGGCACTTTAAAGTAACTCTTCAACCGCTGACAACTCTGTTTTATCTGAGGAAACTTCCCCGGATCACGCCGGAAAGCCGCCAGATATCCGGCAAGGTCACAGCCGTGTTTGCCATTTGCGCCGCCGTTGCGTCCCTCTTCGATAAATGCCGCCGCTTCACACGCAAGCGGCAGAACACCTGCTGTTTCAGCGTAAATAAGCATCGCTCCCAGCCGGGGGTGTACGGGGAGCAGAGATGCACGCTTTCCTGCCGGAGTAAGCCGCTTGTCCTTATCCAGCAATCCGAGAGAAACCAGCAGTTTCTCCGCGCGGTCGATACCGCTTTCCGGAGGCGGAGTCAGCCATTCCAGCTGTGCGGCATCCGCCCCCCAGCGGGCAAGTTCCAGCACCGTCCGGCTGAGGTCACAACGGCTGATCTCCGGCTGCCGCCGGGAAAGAAAACCCAACTCCTCCTGCAAACTCCACAACCGCAACGCCTTTCCCGGCGCACAGCGTCCGGCACGTCCGGAACGCTGACACGCGGAATCCAGTGCGATACGCGCAGGCTCCAGTGCCGGTATCCCCATTCCCGGAGAAAAATTCATCCGCCGCTCCCAACCGCTGTCAACGACAACGGTGATGCCTTCGATAGTCAAACTGCTTTCAGCTATGTTGGTCGCCAGCACGACTTTGCGCCTGCCGTCCGTAAGCGGAAACAGAACGCGGCTCTGTCCGGCAAGCGGCATTGAGCCGTGGAGCTTCATTATCACGCAGTTGTCCAGAGAGTTTTCCAGCATGGCTCCGCAACGGTCGATCTCGTTTTTTCCCGGAAGAAAAACCAGCATATCGCCGGAAGTGGAATTGAACATGCTTATCACCGCGCGGGCGGTTTCTGCCGGGAGCTGGTAAAACTCCCGGGAAATTTCCCGGTAGCAGATCTCCACCGGGAACTCTCTGCCGGGAACATTTATCTCCGGGAACTCCGGCAGACGGGCACTCAACTCCTCATCCAATGTGGCAGACATTATCACGACCGCCAGTTCCGGGCGCAGACAACTGCGGACTTCGTTGAGCAAAGCAAAAATCAACTCCTGTTCCGCGCCGCGCTCGTGGAACTCATCAAATATGACCGCATCATAATCGTTCAGTTCCGGGTCATTTTGCAGCATATTCAAGACCACGCCGCAGGTTGCCGCAACGATCCGGGTCGAAGAAGAAAGCACACTCTCTCCGCGCACAGCGTATCCGACTTCCGAGCCAAGAGTCCACCGCTGCATGGCGGCGATCCCGGCGGCGGCAGCTTTGGCGGCGATCCGCCGGGGTTCCATCAGCAATATGCGTTTGGAAAAAAGTTCACTGAGCGCGACCGGAAGAAGCATCGTTTTGCCCGCGCCCGGAGCCGCCCGGAGAATACAGCCGCCGCTGGAGGAAACGCACTCTTTTATCTCCGGCAGCATCGCATATACCGGAAGTTGTCTGAAATCCATCTTTCAAACCCCCTCAACTTTGTTATCAGTACTTTTTCCGCTTCGCCATGGGATGCGTTTCCTGATAAACCTGTTTCAACCGTTCCGCACTGACATGGGTATAGATCTGGGTCGTGCTGAGATTTTCATGTCCAAGCATCTCCTGGACACTGCGCAGATCGGCACCGGCATCCAGCAAATGAGTGGCAAAACTGTGGCGCAGCTTGTGCGGGGTGAAATCCGGCGGCAAACCGGCGCAGAGCAGATAATTTTTCAAATCCCGCTGAAACGAGCGCGCCGTGATCCGGGTCCCGGATTGATTGAGAAACAAAGGACTGTTGCGTTCGCGCCCGCCCATGCCGCAAGCGGAACGTACATCCAGATACTCCCACAACGCTTTTACTGCCGGACGCCCCAGCGCGGCGAGGCGTTCTTTCTTTCCCTTTCCGCGCACCTTTACCACGCCGGAAGAGAGGTCGATATCGCCGTAATTTATTCCCACGGTCTCGCTGATACGCAAGCCGCCGGAGTAGATGACTTCCACCATTGCCTTGTCGCGGGCGCAGGAAAACTCTGCTCCGGCTTCGGAACGCACCCGCCCGGAGGCGGCGGCTTCCGTCCAGACGGTGTTGACGGCATTGATAAGCTGTTCGACTTGCGAAATACTCATCACTTTGGGCAATGGTTTATCCATTTTCATTTTGGCAAGACCGACGAAAGGGTTGGTTTTGACCGCATTTATCTTATTGAGAAACCGGAAGAAACTGCGCAAACCTGACAACTTCCTCGCGATGGAACGTTTGCTGTTGCCGTTATCATCCAGTGCCGCAACAAAAGCTTTGGCATCCTCTTTGCAAACACTCTGCCAGTCATTGAAGTTGGCATCACTGTCACGCACCAGTGCGGCAAACTCCAAACAACCGGAACTGTACGCGGCAATGGTATGCTCAGACGCGTTGCGTTCAATCCGCAAATAGGTGATAAACTGCTCTAAAAACAGCTCACTTGAAACTTTTTTTTCATTTTTCATTTGCACCACGACAAAAACAGGGCTATATTACATTTTATAGAATGTAACGTGCATTTCAAAAAATTTCAAGGAGAAGTATTATGAAAAAGTTGTTTTTGCTCGCATCCGTGATCGCAGTCTCATTGCTCCGGGCGGATACCGCCGCTCCGGCGACGGTCAAAGGTAAGGTCAATGTCACCGATTTTCTCAACGTCCGTCTCGGTCCCGGTCTGCGCCACCCGGTCACCGGACGTCTGCTCCCCGGCGAAGAGGTGGAGATCCTCAAGATAAATGAAAACTGGCTGGAACTCAAAGCTCCGGCAACGTTGAAAATCTATATCTCCGAAGCTAACGTCAACGCCAACGGCAAACTCAACCGGGAACTCAATATGCGCTCCCGCATGGACAGCAAGTCTCCCAGTTACGGTACGCTTCCGGCGGGTACTGTGGTCAAAAAAATGGAGGAACGGCGCAACGGCTGGGTCCGCATCGTTCCTCCCGGAACGATAAAAGTTTATGTGACCGCGCTCTGTGTTGACTTCGACCGCCGGGAGTTCGGTGCTGACGGTCTGCCGCTGAAAAAAGAAGTGCCTCCAACTGAAAACAAAACCGATGCTCCGGCAAAGACCGACACTCCGGCAAAAGTTGATGCTCCGGTAAAGGTTGATGCTCCGGCAAAGACCGATGCTCCGGCAAAGGTTGATGCTCCGGCAAAGACCGATGCTCCGGCAAAGACCGATGCTCCGGCAAAGACCGATGTTCCGGCGAAAGCTGATACGGCACTGAAAACCCTCACCGGTGTCGCGTACAAATGGAAATATGCCAAAAGCTCCGACACGGCGATCGCTCTGCTCGATGCGCCCAAAGGACGTAATCAGGCGTTTGTGATCGGCAAAGATGAAGCTGTTCAGGCGGAACTGCTCAAATTTGCCGAAGCCGGAGTTGCCATCCAAGTCAAGGGTGACTACAAGAAGGACACTCCGGTTTCTGTTTTTGTCGTTTCGGCGATCACGCCGGTGGTAACGAAAAAATAAACGTCAGCAGATCTTTACAAATCCCGCATTCCACGGTTCGATTTCCGGGATGGGAAATACGATATCATCGCCGTGACGCTGAACTTCCGGTGTCACGGCTTTTTTTCCGGGAACGTGCCACTCAACTCCAGAGTTCTCCGGAACATTGCGGACCATCATCCGGAACGGGCGGTGTTTACTTATCGTTGTATTGAGAACCGTCACTGTCCGCACACTTCCATCTGCCGTTATCCGCGGCACCAGCAGACACTGCACCGCTTCAAGTGCCAGCACCGGCAGTTTGTTTCCGGAAATATAGTCGACGATACGGTTTATCAGCATCACCCGGCTGGATGCGGCAAACGCGGTATGGAATCCGGCATATCCGATCAATGCGATACGGCTGCCGTCTTTCCGGTTCAACACGACCGTTGCCTCACCGTAAGAGCAGTTGCGCGCCTGATTCTGATACCGGGTCAGCACACGCACATCGCAGCCATCGGGAATGAGAAAATGCACCCGGTCCTCCGAAAACGGAAAGTTTTTGGCTCCTTCAATTCCCTGACACAACGCATCTTCAGTACAGTAATCAAAAACCGTCTGCGCCAACCGCTGCGGCACGATACCTTCCAGCTCCGCACCCAAGCCCCGCCCGACCAGAGTCAGTGCGGCTTTGCCGTCAAGGATCGCGTTACGCTTCAACTCCTGACGGATCTCTTCATCGGAAAGATGTTCAATATGCTCTGCCGTCAGCATCACGCATGATGCCAAAGGAGAATATCCCGCCTGCGGTACACCGATCAACGGCAATCCCAGCGTTTCCACTTCGGCAAGCGGCAGATTCTTCTGCGGGAACCCGATGCCGCCCGGAAGCGTTCCGGCATTGCTCTGTATCAGCTCCCGGAAACACGGCGCATCCGCCGCCAGCGGAGCGAGCAGGTTTTCGCCGTACCACTTTGGAGTTTCACAAATCGGGTCCATAAGGAAGTAAGTCATGCTGTCAGCTCCGAGAGCCAGATAGAGCATGGTTTCAAAACACACACCCTGCGCAGTTTTACAACAGAAGGTACGCGGATAGTTTTCAATTTCCGGACATATTTGCGAAACAAGTTCATATCCCCACTGCTGAAACTGCTGCTTGGAGCAGAGGAAGGCTTTATCCACGATACGGTAGGGAACATGGTCGCTGTACGCACCGCCGCCGGGGCGGGAACCGACGCGCGTCCCGGCACTCTCCGCCATAGCCTTTAAAATCGCACCCCGCTCCGCACCGTTGCCGTGCTGAAATCCGAACCGGGTTTCAGGCGAGTATTTCTGAAAGTTTTCCACAATGACCTGCACCACTTTGGTAAGCGTTCCGACAGCACGTTTCTGCCAACGCTGCTGCAATTCCGGATCAGCGTTACAGGCAGCGACCAGCCCCGCCCGGTCGTATGCGGTCCCCTCTGCGGCATTGAATGCGGCAATGCAGTCATCGCAGTAACAGCCGCACGTATTGATCGCCGGAGTGTGACCGCTCAAACGCAAATCATCATCTATCCATACTGAACCGGGATGCCACTGCGCATAAATGCGGCTCATCTCCGCCATGTATTCCAAAAAACCCGGCTGTGCCGGACAGTTGCACGTCCGGGTCACTTCTCCGTTGCATCCGACAAAAGTTCCCCACTTGAGTCCGGCGATGGAGTTGTCGGCAAAGGTTCTGTCGCCGTGACCGATAGTCGCCTGTATCTGCAGAGAGGGGATTATCCCGACTTTCCGCAGTTCACTTGCGTACTGCGCCATCCAGCCGGACTTCTTCCGGTGTTCCTCCAGCGTGGGGAAGCCGATACCGGTGGCGAACCAGAGTTCATCACAGATCGCCCGGCTCTTTTTCAGCTCCTCAAACAGCGGTTCCCATACCTCCGGCACCTCGTGTCCGGCACGGAGACGGACGATCAGCAACGGTCGCTCCGCTTCCGGCGCGGCAAAAAAATCAGCATTTTTCATATTTGAACACTCCTTTGGTTTTTCTGCGTTCAAATATTAATCTATCATGCCGATCCGGAAAATTCAAGCCGGGGTAATGTCCAAAATTTTGTGAAACTTTGATATCCAGATTTATGACAACTTTTATTGCCATAATAAAATATATCATTTGTTGCGTGTTTTATCAATACGGCATCAAAAGCATTGCTGCAATCGGCGGGGCGGCTCTTCCGCCGCAGTTTTGATTTCACAAGAAATGAGACAATAACCAAGCCGGAATTCCGTTTCTATCTGGATTCGTAATAATCATCGTGCTTGGAGATGATCGACGGCGACAATATCAGGAAGATATAGAAGAATACCGTCAGCACAAAACAGAACATGAACATGAAGTTATAGCAGCTCATGCTTTTTCCGAAAAATTGCCACTCCGGAGCCAGCACCCCCGCCGCCAGTACCAGTGTCGTACCGGTTCGTCCGATACTCGTTCCGATATTGGAAAAAGTCAGGCAGAATGCCATCGCCATGATCTTGTTTCCCGGCTTGGCACTCGCCATCATCTCCGTGGAGTTCAAACACAAACAGAACGACTGCGCAAAGCCGAGAATAAACATCACAACTCCCATGCAAACAGCAGCATAAGGTGTCTGCGGCAATATGAAACACAACCAGCCGATAGCGATAATGTGCAGTGTGTGCATGATGATCTGGAAATATCTCGCACCCAGTTTACGCATACTCACCCCCACCAGAGCAAATCCGGAGATAAGTCCGACCAGATAGATCGACGTCAGCGTCATGATCGTTTCCGCCGAAAAGTTGAGGGTGGTTTTCATATAGATCACCGCCAGCGGCATCGCGCTGGAAACAGCAATATTAAAAAAACAGGAGTAGAACGAAAATCCCACCAGCGGCGCATTGCGGATGGAGATGTTGAGAGCCTTGCCGATATCGATCTTATTCTTCCTTACCTCCGGATTGTCCGGCAGTCTGTCCATGCAGAACTTCCGCCCCAGCACCAGCACACCTGCCACCGCGATAACGATCTGCATGATCTCTATTGACGGGTTCTTTCCCAGCAATTTACCGATACCGTAAATTATTGCCGCATTTATCAGCATATAGGAAAAGCGCATCGTACCGAAGAAGCTCCCGCGCTCCTCCGGCTTCAAAAACATATCCAGTATCGGATACCACGACACCGAATAGGGGAAACGCATCATGCAGTAGATCGCACACCCGATCATCACCAGATATTTGGCGTAAGCCGCCGGAACGATACTCGGTGCCGCCGCCATGGTCAAAAACGCCAGCATCGATACGATACATGACATTCCATACGATGCCCGCAATCCGATCTTGCTGGCAAGTCCGGCACACGGAATGACCAGACACATCCCGAAAATGGTACTCAGCGCAGTGGAGAACATCGAAAAAGATTCATTGCCGCCCAGGGCGATCAAATAAATGATTATCAATGAATTGCTGTCCAGAAGCTGTTCCGAAACACAGCCGAACCATGCCGACATGATCGCCGTCCAACGATATTTTCTCCGCTGTCCGTCCGACAGCGTATCAGCGAAACCCATAATTTACTCTTCCTCTTTATCTTCTACGATCTCAACCGCCAGATGGCAGCTCAACCGGAAACACCACTTCAACGCTTCAAAGAGCAGCAGCACCGGATCGGCATCACCAAGAAGCGAACTGTTTGTATTGAACCATTCCAGATAATTCTGCGCGCAAGTGAAGGGAAACGGTGAACGTTTGAACTCTTCCGTGATCTTATCATCGGCATACAACGGGATCTTTCCGTCCAGCATACCGGTAAGTTCAAACTTGTTTCCCTGATTGTTGTACATATTGGTGACAACTTCCGCCGCTTTGGCAAAGACGAAAGTAAAGAGCGAACTTATCTCATCCGGTTCCAGGACGGCATTGTCCGCCTCATCCCCGGAGCGGCGTTTCACTTCCGCAAGCATTTTGATGATAAGCTCCTTTTCCGCTTCCGCCAGCTCAGGAGCCGTGGCGATGGGGCCATCAAGCAGCTCAAGCTGAACAGCGGTATCTATTATGCACTTCGCCGCGGCCTGAGCGGCAAGCGACCGGCTGAATCCGGACATACAGCACCTTCTTTCAAAATATCATATAAAATGTTCCGATCAGCAGAAACATCCCGAGTACCAGGATGTACAACACCTTCCAGCACAAAAAATACCACTGCGGCTTCCAGCTGCCCGGGGCACTGGGATGCCCCGCCAGCCGGGAAAAGCCGCCTGAGTGTTCATAATTGCTGATCTTTGATCTTGCCATCGTCAACGGACCGGAATGAAACTTTCGTCACCCTTGAAGTTGGTGATCGTTTCAGTCAGAAGTTCCACCGCCGCTTCGGCATCGCGCAAGTCGCACATTTCGACCTGAGAGTGCATATAACGGTTCGGCACACTCAGCAGCGCAGTGGCAACTCCGGCACGGGTCATCTGTATTGCGGCAGTATCCGTACCGCCGGTGGCGCGGTGGCCGACCGATTCCTGATAAGCGATATTGTTGTTTTTCGCAGTTTCACGGATGATCTCACCCAGCACAACATTGTTATCACAGCTCTTGCAGAGGATGATGCCCTTGCCCAGAGTGATATCGCCGTACCGCTTCTTGGGGATATCCGGCAGATCGGTGGCAAAACCGACGTCAATGGCAAAACCGACCGCAGGGTCGATCCCGAAACAGCCGACAGTAGCTCCGCGCAAACCGACCTCTTCCTGCACCGAACCGACACCGAATACCGCCACATTGAGCTTTCTTCCGGCGAGACGTTTCATCGTTTCCGCAACGATAAACGCGCCGATTTTGTCATCACATCCTTTGGAGATGAAACGGTTGGCATTGAGCATACGGAAGTTCTCCCGCATCACCACCGGATCACCGACAGAAACCAGTTCTTCGGCTTCACTGCGGCTGGATGCGCCGATATCTATCCACATATCGTGCAGTTCGACTGCCCGTCCGCGTTCATCCTCTTTGAGCAAGTGGATGGGTTTCTTGCCGATAACACCGGGGACCCGCCCTTTGGAAGTGATGATATCGACTTCACTGGAAGGAACATTGAGTTTGTCGATGCCGCCGTTGGGGCGGAAGTAGAGCAAACCTTCTTCGGAAATATAGACGATCTGGAAACCGATCTCATCGTAATGTCCGGACAACATCACCCGCATGGGCGCACTTTCGTTGAGCGATGCGATCGTATTTCCCAACACATCACAGCGGACATTGCAGCATCCGCTGAGATAATCCCGGAACGTTTTCGCAGCTTCCGCTTCATACCCGGTGGGGCTGGCGGTACGGTGAAGAGCTTCCAGAAACTTGAGACTTTCTGCTGAAAATGCCATTTTTTTCACCTCTTTTTACTTACTCTGCGACAACTTCATTGATAACCACATTTTCCACCGGCACATCCCGGTGCATTCCGCGGCTGGCGGTGGCGACACCGGCGATGGCATCGACGACTTCCATGCCTTCGACGACTTTGCCGAAAACACAGTAGCCGTAGAACTGGGCTGTAGGAGCCTTGAAATCAAGGAAGTCATTATCCACCAGGTTGATGAAGAACTGGCAGGTCGCGGAATCGACCACCTGTGTCCGCGCCATGGCGATGGTGCCGCGGCGGTTGGAAACCTGATTGGCGGCTTCGTTTTTGATCGGCTTTTCCGTGGGTTTCTGGACGAAGTTTTCGGTAAATCCGCCGCCCTGGATCATAAAGCCGGGGATAACACGGTGAAAGATGGTTCCGTTATAGAAACCGCTGTTGACATAGGACAGAAAGTTTTTGACAGTGATCGGAGATTCTTTTTCAAAAAGTTCCAGTTTGATGTCGCCTTTGTTGGTTTTAATGGTAATCATGGTAATATTCTCCTGATAATTTTTTGCAGTTTTTTAAATATACATTACAAATGCGTTTCCCGCAAGAGATTTTCACTCAATATTGGTCAAAAACTCTTTGGATCTCAGTAATAGAAAGTTTTTCCGCCAGTGCGAACATCAGCAGTATCCGCGCTTTTTGTGCCGACAGATTGCCGCCGCACACCGTTCCCATACCGTCATCATCCTGCGATCCGTTGCGGTTGACAAAACCGTTGGTACGGGTACAGCGGACGAAAGTGATCTTTCCGGCAAGCTCTTTCACCCGCTTCTGCCAGAGCGTACTCAAATTTCCGTTGCCGACACCGGCGATAACGATTCCGGGAACTCCTTTTCCGATACACAGATCAAAGCAGTCATCCGGCACTCCGGCATAGGCATACAACACCCGGACTTCCGGAAGCGTATCATATTTCCGGCAGTCAAATTCACTCTCCGCAGTGTGCCGCCGCGCTGAACGGTAATAAAGTTCCGTCACGCCGTCAGTAACACACCCCAACGCCCCCATTTCCACCGGAGTGAAGGCATCAGGACGGGTGGGATGTATCTTCCGGCTCTCCCGGGCGGAAACAAGCACTCCGTTCATACAGATCATCGTGCCGCAGTTGTCAACTTTCCCGGAGGCGGCGGCGACGACGGAGTTGTAAATATTCAACGCTCCATCCGCGCTTACTGCCGATGCCGGGCGCATGGCTCCGGTGACGATGACCGGTTTGGAACTTTTCACGCACAGATTGAGAAAATATGCCGTTTCTTCCATCGTATCTGTGCCGTGAGTGATGATCACGCCGTCGAACTCCTGCAAAACTTCCGTGACCCGGCGCGCCAGCGTGAGCCAGTGTTCCACGGTCAATGATGCGCTGTCCAGCCGGATGATATCTTCGACCGTGATTTCCGCAACTTGAGAAAGTTTCTCTTTTCCCAGCGTTGCCACGACCTCTTCTCCACTGAGTACCGTCCGGTAATTCGTGCATGACAACGGATCACTGCTGACACTGGCAACAGTTCCGCCGACAGCAAGGATATGGATTTTTTTCATCGCTTACTTTTCCCGTTTTTTGAAGTTCCGCTGCCGTGCGGCTTCGTAAAGAAGTATGGTGGCGGCACTGGCGACATTGAGCGAATCGATTTCGCCCAGCATGGGGATGTTCACCTTCAAGTCAGCCTGCTCCATCCAGAAATCGGTCAACCCGGTCTGCTCCGCACCGACGACTACCGCCACCGGCTGAGTAAGATCGACGTCGGTATACTTGAAATCGGTGTGCGGAGTGGCGGCAAGTATCTTCACATTGCGGTCGCGCAGATATTTCAAGGCTGCTCCATTATCGCACACTGCGGTCGGCACCGAAAATATCGCTCCGGTACTGGCGCGGATAACATTGGGATTGTACAGATCGGTCATCCGTTCACACACGATCAGCGCATCGGTTCCGGAAGCATCGGCACTGCGGAGCATCGAACCGAGGTTGCCCGGTTTTTCGATGGTTTCCGCCACCAGATAGAGCATATTTTCATATTCGGGCAGGTCTTCAAGCTCATGCTGTCTCATCTTTGCCACGGCGAGCAGTCCTTCCGGGCGTTCCCGGTAGGTGACTTTTTCCAGCAGATGCGGTGCCAGCCGGACGACTTTTATGCCCCGGGCGGCGATGCTTTCAAGCAGCGGGTATTCGTTGCTCCCGAGAAAATGTTCCGGAGAAAAATATACCTCAGTCAACTCCATGCCGTACCCGATGGAACGGGTCAGTTCCCGGTAGCCTTCAAGCAAAGTCAACTGTTCTTTTTCCCGGGTGCGCCGGTCGCGGAGTTTCACCAGATGTTTCAGCGACGGATTCTGTGCGCTGGTTATTTCCAAAAACTGCATAATGTCGATCTTCTTTCCTTGCCAGAGTGAAGTGTGCATTTTTTACACACATTGCGTGTCATAAATATACATTATACGTCACACTTTTTCAAGTACTTCACCTTGAAATTTATTCCGGCACGCTTTATGCTGTATCTACGGCAGAATGCAACGCAAACCAACAATATCATACGGAGGTACTGATCATGAATCCGGACAAACTTACCAACAAAAGCCGCGAGGCCCTGCTCAACTCCCGCCAGATCGCCGTTTCCCGGCATCACAACGAACTGCGCGTACTCCATGTACTTGCCGCATTGCTTGCCGATGACAACGGTCTGGTGCGCTCCATCTTCGACAAGTGCGGCATCAATTGCGCGATCTTTGAAAACACCCTCAATACCGCTTTGACTGAACTGCCGCGCATCTCCGGTGACGGAGCCGGGGATATTTACAACTCCAGAGAGTTCAGCGAACTTCTCAGCGATGCCTCCCGTCACGCGGAAAATATGAAAGATGAATATATCAGCGTTGAACACCTCCTCCTTGCCGTGTTCAACTCCAAAAGCCGCGCCCGGGAACTTCTGGAAAATGCCGGAGCCACCCAGGATCGTGTCCTGCAAGCCCTCCAGTCCATCCGGGGCAATCAGCGCGTCACCAGCACCGATCCGGAAGCGACCTTTGAAGCTCTGGAAAAATATTCCCGCGACCTTACCCAAATGGCCCTTCAGGACAAACTTGACCCCGTTATCGGCAGAGATGACGAGATCCGCCGCATGATCCAGATCCTCTCCCGCCGTACCAAAAACAATCCGGTACTCATCGGAGAACCCGGTGTCGGAAAGACCGCCATCGTCGAAGGTCTCGCCCGCCGCGTTGTCCGGGGCGATGTCCCGGAGAACCTCAAAGGCCGCCGGGTCGTGGCTCTGGATATGGGTGCGCTTATCGCCGGAGCGAAGTACCGGGGCGAATTTGAAGAACGGCTCAAGGCAGTTCTCAAAGAGGTCACTTCCGCCGAAGGAAAGATCATCCTCTTTATCGACGAACTTCACACCGTCGTCGGTGCCGGAGCTTCGGAAGGTTCCATGGATGCCGGGAATCTCCTCAAACCCATGCTCGCCCGGGGCGAACTCCACTGCATCGGAGCGACCACTCTGGACGAATACCGCAAGTACATCGAAAAAGATGCCGCTCTGGAACGCCGCTTCCAGTCGGTTCTGGTCAATCCTCCCTCCGTGGAAGATACCATCAGTATCCTGCGCGGTTTGAAAGAGCGTTATGAACTTCATCACGGTGTCAAGCTCCGCGACAGTGCGCTCGTTGCCGCCGCCGTCCTTTCGGACAAGTACGTTGCCGACCGCTTCCTCCCCGATAAAGCTATCGACCTCGTGGATGAAGCCGCCGCCGCTCTGCGTACCGAAATCGACAGCAGCCCGGTGGAACTGGATGAAAACCAGCGTAAACTCATGCAGCTGGAGATCGAACTTACCAGTTTGAAAAATGAGAAAGACCCCGCCAGCATCCGCCGCCGCGAGATGCTTGCCGAAGAGGCCGCCAATCTGAAAGAACGCCAGAAAGAGCTGCAGTCGCGCTACGATAACGAGAAGAAAGCCATCTCCGATCTGCGCGAATACCGCGAAGCCCTCGATCTTGCCAAAGGTCAGCTGGAACGCGCCGAAAGGGAGTACAATCTGGAAAAGGCCGCCGAACTCCGGCACGGGATCATCCCCAATTTGCAGCAGAAACTTGCCGATGCCGAAGAGGCGATCAAAAACCAGAGTGCCGACCGGATGCTCAAAGAGGAGGTCGATGAAGAGGATATCGCCGCCATCATCAGCCGCTGGACCCACATTCCGGTCACCAAACTGGTGCAGAGCGAAAAAGAGAAACTTCTCCATCTGGATGAACGCCTCCACCGCCGCCTGATCGGACAGGATGAAGCGGTCACCGCTGTCGCCGATGCGGTCCTGCGCGCCCGTGCCGGGTTGAAAGACCCCAAACGTCCGATCGCCAGTTTCATCTTCCTCGGCCCCACCGGTGTCGGTAAAACGGAACTCGCCCGGACGCTGGCTCAGGAACTCTTTGACGATGAACGCGCCATGGTGCGTATCGATATGTCGGAGTATATGGAAAAGTTCAGTGTCTCCCGGCTCATCGGTGCGCCTCCGGGATATGTCGGTTACGAAGAGGGCGGTCAGCTTTCAGAAGCCGTCCGCCGCCGCCCCTACTCCGTGGTGCTGTTTGACGAAATTGAAAAGGCTCATCCGGATGTTTTCAACATCCTGCTGCAGATCCTTGAAGATGGTATCGTCACCGATTCCCAGGGACGGACGGTCAGTTTCAAAAACACCATCATCATTATGACCAGCAACATCGGCAGTTCGTTAATTCTTGAAAAAGCGGACAATGCCGACCTCAAGGAGATGATGATGCAGGAGTTGCGCCGCCACTTCCGGCCGGAGTTTCTCAACCGCATTGACGAAACGCTCATCTTCCGGAGTCTGACCCGGGATGATCTGCGCAAGATCGTTTCCCTGCAAATGGAACTCCTCGGTCAGCGGTTGCGCGATCAGGAGATAACTTTGCACGTCACCGATGCGGCACTCGACCTTATCGCCGAATGCGGTTACGACCCGGATTTCGGTGCGCGGCCGGTCAAACGGGCGATCATCAATATGGTGGAAACTCCGCTTTCCCGCCGGATGATCGCAGGTGAGCTTTCTCCCGGAGCGACACTCACCATCGATGCTTCCCATGAAGAGTTGAACTTCAACGTCAACTGAGTGTCACGTCGAAAGCAGTTGTCAACAGGAGCCTGCAGGACGGCAACCGTTCCGCAGGCTCTTTTTTTTCAAAACATTTTCATTGAAGCTCTTGAATAAGTTGTTTTGAGAGGTTATACTTTATCATATAACACAATAATTTATGAAAGGACACTTTTATGGACAGAAGAGATTTCCTGAAAAGCATACTCACCCTTGCCGCATTCGCCCCTGTTTCCAGAATTTCCACCGCCGTCGCCGCTCCCGCCGCTCAGGACAGTCCCGGCAAAGTTTCCCGCCGCCGCTATAAAGATACCGACCTCACCATCCCCATGCTGGGCTACGGCATGATGCGCCTCCCCCGCCTCAACGGCGAAATCGACATCGAAACCGTCAGAAAACAGGTCGCTATCGCCATGAAACACGGCGTAAACTATTTTGATACCGCCTACTTTTATCACGGCGGCGAAAGTGAAAACTGCGCCGGAGAGGTACTCAGCCAATACCCCCGCAGCTCCTACATGCTTGCGGATAAAATGCCGGTCAGCAGGGCGCGTTCTGCCGCAGATGTGGAGCGTATCTTCAACGAGCAGCTCAAAAAGTGCAAGGTCGATTACTTTGACTTCTATCTTCTGCACGCACTCAACGCCGGCACCTGGAAGAAAGCCCAACGCTTAAAAGTTTACGAGTTTCTGAAAAAGAAGAAAGATGAAGGGAAAATCCGTCACCTCGGTTTCTCTTTCCACGACACCCCGGAAGTTCTTCAGAAGATCGCTAACGCCCACCCCTGGGATTTTGCCCAGATCCAGCTCAACTATCTGGACTGGACCATCTACCGCTCCCGCGAACAATATGAGATACTGACCAAGCTCGGCATCCCCGTCATCGTCATGGAACCGTTGCGCGGCGGCGCGCTGGCGACCTTGAATCCGCAAGCCCGCGAAGTTTTCACCCGGAACGCTCCCGATGCCAGCGTTGCCTCCTGGGCGTTCCGTTATGTCGGTTCTCTGCCCAATGTGCTGTGCATCCTCTCCGGCATGACCATGACCGAACACCTGACGGACAACATCAAAACCTTCACCAACTTCAAGCCTCTCTCTCCTGCCGAACGGAGCGTTATCACTACCGCCTTGAACGCTTATCAAAAGAGCGGCATCATCCTCTGTACCTCATGTAAATATTGTCTGCCCTGCCCGGTCGGAGTGAATATCCCCGAAAACTTCTCCATCTACAACAATTTTAAAATCAACGGCAATCGCCAGCGTTTCGACCGCAGTTATGCCCGTCTCGGCAAAAAACAACAGGCATCAAGCTGTGTTTCCTGCGGACTTTGCAAAAAGAAATGTCCCCAGAAAATCGACATCCCCGCGATGCTGAAAAAAGTTGCCGCCGCCAAAAGCTGACAACGGCAGTACGTTCCATGCACCATTAAATAAAATTTGTCTGCATATTGGAAAAATACTGTACGTTATTGATAAGATAACGTACATCAACTGGTTGCAAACCCCCTTTTTGCGTGCTATTTTACACAATAGACCATAAGTAACAAATTGGAGGTTTACATGAAAAAATTTGCGTTCCCATTGTTGACATTGCTTCTGGCATATACCCTTTCAGCGGGCAATGTTTTCGTCCTCAAGTCCACCGGATTCAAAGCTCCCGGCGTTCCGGAACTCTTGAAGAAAGTCCTTGCCGAAGGCGAAGTTGCCCTCCCCCCCGATACCGGAAAGGTCGAAATTTATGCCGGTACCGTCAACACGGAACCCTTTGCCTCCATCTTCAAAAAGCACCTCCCCGGAAAAAAACTGGAATTTGACGGTTACGCCGTCGTCGTTTCAGGCAGAAAAGTCTATCTCATCGGCAATGTTGAACGCGCCGTCATCTATGCCGCCAACGATTTTCTGGAAAAGCAAGCCGGTTTCTACCGCCGTGTCCGCCCGGTGGATAACGGCACTCCCGGGAAAAAACTTTCTCTCAAAAATGCCGCCTGGTTCAGCAACCCCGCCTTTGAACTCCGCGGCCTTGCCGGTTTCGCCTACAAGCGTCTCCATCCGGATTTCCTCGACTGGGAAACCATCAACAACTACAACTTCCGCCCCTTCAACATGAAGGAAAATGCCTTCACCATGGATGAACTCATCCGCCGCGGCTATGCCATCAAACATTCCGGTCACGCCTTTTACTACTGGATAAACAACGACGATTACGCCAAACATCCGGAATACTTTCCCCTCATCAAAGGCAAACGTCAGAAATTTGAAAAGCGCAACTACTCCACCAAAGTCATGATCAACGTCGGCAGCAAAGAGGTTCAGGACCTCGTTGTTCAGCGGATGTTTGAATATATGGAAAAATATCCCGAAACCACCATGATCTCCATGGGTATGAATGACGGTACCGGGTGGGGACACTCCCCGGAGGAGCTGGCAATGGATGACCCCGAAGAGTACAAACGCGGCATCTACTCCACCCGTTACTTCCGCTTCTGCAACATCATCGCGGAAAAGTTCTGCAAACGCTATCCCAACGTCCAGATCTTCGTCTACGCTTATCTGACCGCAGTCCAGCCCCCCAATCTCAAAAAGCTCCATCCCAATTTGTTCATCTCTCTCTGCACCTACCGCCGGGACTACAAGCACCGCATCAACGATCCGTCTTCCTCGGTCAACGCCTACTGGAACGACCTTATTCTGCGCTGGAAAAAGTTCGGCAATCCGGTCTATATCCGCGATTACATCCTCTTCGGCGGCAGTCCCGCATTCGATGTGCCGCTGCTGAAAATTCTGCAGCAGGATATGCAGTACTACCGTTCCATCGGCATCAATGCTTACCACTCCGAATGTATCGTCGACATGCCCCGTCCTGATGCCTCTCAGGAAATCCTCAGCAACTACAAGGGTAAAGGCACCGCCAACGGCAGATGCCGCTACTACTGGCACGGTATGAAGATGGTCTACCATCTCTTGAGCAAGATCCTCTGGGATCCGTATGCCGATCTGGAACAGCTCAAAGCGGAATATTTCACCAAATATTACGGTCCTGCTGCCAAATATATCGCCGGTATCCACGCTCTCATCGCCAAACGCTGGGAGGCAGACCCCGCCCCCTACATCTGGAACAAATACGACACCAACTTCCCGCAGATGCTCTTTGCTCCGGAAGATATGGCGTTTATCGAAAAGCAGTTGAAAGCAGCTGCTGCTGCCGCCGGAAAATCCGGAGATAAACTCTTCATCGAGCGCGTCCGCCGCGAAGAAGAACTCTTCAACAACGAATACCGCAAACGTTATTCCGCCGTGCAGAACACTCTCAACGTCGTTCCGATGAAGGGAAAAGTCACCTTTGATTCGGTCAAAAAACACGCCATCGCCAACAAATCAGTCATTGATGGACTCAAAACCTTTGAGCGCAAAAGCAAAACTGTCACCAACTCCAAATTCCCGGCAAAGATCTATTGCGCCGTTCAGGGTGACAATCTCATCATCGTCAGCGATTTCAACCAGAAAAAACTTCCGGTCAGCTTTGAGAAACGGGAAAATGACAATCAGGTCTGGAAAGGCAACTCCACGCTGGAACTTTTTATCAGTGCCGGTCCCGATAAAGCCGGTGACGGTTACTATCAGCTTATCGTCACTCCGCTCGGCAACTACTGGGATGCCCAGTTGAGCCATTACACCTGGAACAGCAACGCCACCTTCTCCGCCCGCAAGAGCAAGTTCAAATGGGAGGCGATGGCGATCATCCCGCTCTCCAAACTTGGTTATCCCGTGAATGTGAAAAACTTCAAAGTCCGCATGAACTTCGGCCGCAGCATCCCCGATACGGAAATCTCCAGCTGGACCAACGGCACCTTCGCCAATGAATCCGCCTTCGGTATTCTGAATATCGCACGGTGACCGCTATGAAACTGCTCTTTTCCGTACTGGCGGCACTGACCGTCTGTGCCGCCGGTGCCATCGAACTCAACGGCAAAAAAGAACATATCGCACTGAACTGGAAAAACACCATGCCGTATCCCGTTTTCACGGTGAGTTTCAAAGTACGCATGGCGAAAAAAGATATGGTACTGCCGGCTTCGGTAAAAAATCGCGGCAGGATACTTTTCCATCTCAACGCCCGCGGCAAGCAGAATTCCGGTTTGCAGAACATCAGGATTTTTTTCAATGTTCCGACACACGCCGCCGCCGGTTATGCCGGTATCCAGGCTAACGGCAGGAGTTATTCCGGCAAGGAGGAAAAAATCCGCTACAACGTTTACTGGCGCGCCGAAAACAGTCAGGTCCCCACAGATGAATTTGTCACCGTCACTCTGGTTTATGCCGACGGCAGAATGGATGCCTACCTCAATCAGCAGAACCATGCCGTACTGCACAAGCTCATGGTCCACACCATCGCCCATGCCGCACCGGAATATCAGATGAGTTTCGGTGGCATGGGAGGACGGTACACGGTTCCCTGTGCGATAACAGATATAGCCATCTTCGACCGGGCACTTTCCGCAGAAGATGCCAAACATCTTGCCACCGGGACCCCGCCGCAGAAGATCACCGGACTTCTGGCATATTATCCTCTGGAAAAAAACGGCACTCCGGCGGTCGCTTCACCGCAGATAAAGTTGAAAGTCGTCAAGTGATATATTGAAAAACTCCCGGAATGTTCTCCCGGGAGTTTTCGATCATCTGATTCCGGCGGCATCGACAAATGCCTGTATCAATGCGGCACTGTCGGCGTTCTCTTCAAAGAACCACTCCGGATGCCACTGCACCGCCCAGACGAACCGCCGTTCCGGCATATAGATCGCTTCAACGATGCCGTCTTCGGATATTGCCATCGGTTTCAATTTATCGCCAAGAGTTTTTGCCCCCTGATGGTGAACACTGTTCACTGCAAAGGGCGCACTTCCCAGCAGTTCCGCAAGCGGCGTTCCGGGAACAGCGGTAACATTATGCACTCCCCGGTTGAACGGCTCTGCCATCCGGTGCTGAACTTCCGTGCCGTAATCGATTTTCAAATCCTGATACAGCGTACCGCCGCTTGCCACATTCAACATCTGGAATCCCCGGCAGATACCGAACAGCACCTTGTCCAGTGCCATCGCCCGTTCATAGATATACATTTCTATCCGGTCGCGCGCAGGCTGAACTTCGCCGCAGTGCGGCTGGACCTCTTCACCGTAAAGATGCGGCTGGATATCATTTCCGCCGCTCAACAGCAGAGCATCACACTTTTCAATGTAAAAATCCAGCGTCCGGCGGTTTTCCGTAAACGGGATGATGACCGGGATCGCCCCGCAGCTCTCCAATGCGGCGATATATGACGGCCGCATGGTACACAACTCTTTCTCCGTATTCCACTGGGGAGATATGCCAATTACAGGGAACCTGGTTTTCATCTTCAAAGCAATGCCTTCATACGTTTCATCTGCGCTTCCATGGATTCGACCAGCTTGAACTGGGTGCGGCAGCGGTCAAGGTTCTGCCGGGGGCGGCGGGTCTTGAAGTAGATATCTCCGGAGAGATAGTCGGTCAGGAACCGCATACCGATCTCCAGAGTTATCAATTTTCCGGAGAAGGGCAGATACTCTTTTTCCGCCGGAGTCAAAACCGATCCTGCGGCATCGACGAAACCTTCATAGAAACCTTTATACATATCAAACCGCATACCGACCTTGTCCAGATTTATTTCATCCTCTTCCGCCGGGTTGGTTCCGCTGCGGACCATATCGCCGAAGTCGTAGAGCGAAAGCCCGGGCATCACGGTATCCAAATCGATAACACATACCGCTTCACCGGAAAGGTCGTCGATCAGGATGTTATTGGCTTTGGTATCGTTATGGGTGATACGCTCGGGGATATCCCCGGACTCGTTGAGTTTCACCAGAACATCGGTCTCCTCCTTGCGGGACAAGACAAAGTCGATCTCTCTTCCGACCTCTTTGACCCGGCCGCAGACATCAGCTTTCACCGCCGCCTCCAGAGCCGCCACCCGCTTGGGCGTATTGTGGAAATCGGGGATCGTCTCATGGAGTCTGCCGTTGAAATCGACCAGCTGCCGCTGAAATTCACCGAATCCCTGCGCCACCCGGAACGCCTGTTCCGGAGTTTCCAGAATTTCATACGCGCGGGCATGTTCAACAAAGATATACGACCGCCAGCAGTTGCCGTTATCATCAAAGGCAAACGGTCTGCCGTCATGGGCGTTGAGCAGACGTATGGTCCGTTTCCGGGTCTCCTGACGGCCGGCTTTGATTTTTTTAAGCAGATGGTTGGTCACCCGGGCGACATTTTCCATCACCTTTATCGGTTCTTTGAACACATGGGAGTTGATCCGCTGTAAAATGTAATGCAGCCTGATGCCGCCCTGATCGAAGGTCAACTGAAAAGTGTCATTCACGTTGCCGTTACCGAACGGGGTCCCGACCAGAAAATCGCCGTAAACGTCGAACATTCCGATCAGACGGCGGATCTCACGCTGACTGTAAGGTGTTGCCATTTTCCGCACCTGCCCAGATCAAAAGAGTTTTTCCGGGTAAGCACCGGAATCGACCAGTTTCTTCAGTGCCGCCTGAACCAGCGGACGGTCTTCCTTGTAGGTGACACCGAACCAGCTGTCGCGGCTGTAACGCATGGCGATCTCAGCTTTGCCGGAACGGATAAGAGAATCAACGACTCCGGGCAGATAAAATTCGCTCTTCAACTCGGTCCCGCGCGCGGACAGGAAGTCGATGAACAACTTTTCTATCTCGCCGACCATCTCCGGCATAAAGCCCCAGGAGTTCATGGAGGCAGGTTCATTTCCGGTAAGTTCCACTTCGCTGCCATCCTCCATCAAGCTGACCACTTTTCCGTCGGCGCGGCGGTAGATCTTGGTATTTTCCACCACGTTGACCAGATGTCCGGCGGCATCAGATGTGCAAATCCCCCGGGAAACAGAACCGTTTTCACTGAGAGTATTGCTCAACACAAAACTTGCGATACAGCCGCGCACCTTGCCCGGAGCCGGAGGATTCTTGAGATAATCTGCCAACTGACCATAGCTGTCACGACCGTAAAAATCGTCGGCATTGATAACCGCAAAGGGTTCATTGAGCAAATGGCGCGCCGCATAGACTGCGTGTCCGGTCCCCCAGGGTTTCTCTCTGCCTTCGGGACGTTTGAAGCTGCCCGGAAGATCGTCAAGATCCTGAAAGGCGTAATCGAGCCGGACTTTTCCGGCATAACGCTTGCCGATGACCTCCTTGAATTCCGCTTCAAAATCCCGGCGGATAACAAAGATCACCCGGTCAAATCCGGAACGCATGGCATCAAAAACCGAATAATCCATCACCGTTTCACCGGAGGGTCCCATCTGATCAAGCTGTTTCAAACTTCCATAACGACTGCCCATTCCGGCAGCGAGTACCAAAAGCGACAAACCCATAATCATACTCCTTTCAGTTGAATGTTTTTTCACACTGTGTTTTCATAAAATATAATCCACTTTCCGGAGGAAATCAAATCCGGAGTTGAACGTTTCGCATCATTATCCGATGTTTTTGCGTTATTGTCCATGGATAATGTGAAATTATACATTTGCAGTTTGCCGTTTCCGGACTATATTATAAAAGGTGAACACAACACTAAAAGGAAAAAAAAAGATGTATACCCTTATCGAAAACGCCCATATCGTCTCCCCCGATCTTGATATCGCCAATGGTTCTCTGCTTATCAAAGATGATACCATAGTCAATGTAACTCCCGGCACCATCAATGCTCCGTCAGGCTCAAAAAAAATCGATGCCGCCGGAATGTTGACCGTTCCCGGCTTTATCGATCTCCACTGCCACGGCAGAAACAACTTCGACTTCTGCGACGGAAACGCCGCCGGAACTGCTCTGATCGCAGAAAACAAACTTGCCGAAGGCGTGACCACTCTGCTTCCCACCACATTGACCGTCTCCGAAGAACAGCTGTCATCCGCCCTCGCCGCCTGCGCCGCTTACGATCAGAAAAGCGGATGCCGTATCCCGGGCGTCCATCTGGAAGGTCCGTATATCAATCCGAAGTGCGCCGGAGCCCAGAATCCCGCATTTGTCCGGCTTCCCGATGCGGCGGAAGTTGACCGCCTCAACGCGGTGTTTCCGGTAAAAAAGATCACTTTCGCCGTGGAAATGGCTGGCGGGACCGCTTTCACTGCCGCCATGCTGGAACGGGGGATCACCCCCTCCTGTACGCACAGCGGTGCCAAGTATTCCGATTTTGTTTCCGCCCATCAGGCGGGATTGCGCAACTTGTCGCATTTTTGCAATCAGATGACTCCGTTGCACCACCGGGATATCGGTCTGGTCGGTGCCGGACTGCTCCACAGAGATGTCTTTGCTGAACTTATCTGCGACAAACTTCACATCGACCCGGCGATGATAAAACTGGTCTTCCAGACCAAGGGCGCAGAACATGTCATCCTGATCACCGATGCCATGCGTGCCGCCGGTATGCCCAACGGGGAATACGATCTGGGCGGACTTCCGGTGATCGTGGCGGACGGAGCGGCGAGATTGAAAGAGGGCGGCGCGCTTGCCGGAAGTACGCTTCAACTGGCGACCGCCTTCAAAAACGTGGTGGAAGTCACCGGTCTGCCGCTCAAAGAAGCGGTCAAAGCGACCTCGCTTTCAGCGGCATCATCCCTGAAACTTTCCGACCGGGGACGGCTGGAACCGGGATATCTTGCCGATATCACCATATTGGATGACACCTTCTCGGTCAGAAAAACTCTGGTCGGCGGCGAACTCCGGTTTGAAAAGTAACGATTCCTCTCCACACGCATCATGAAAAATTCCGGAATTCATCCATCCCCGGTACGGGATCTGTGTATGTACAATCTCTTCCTGGGATGTGCATTGACCATCGCCTCAAACTTGACCTTCATGGACAAACTGCTGCTGCGCATGGATATCGATTTGGGGTTGTTCGGGACGATCAAAGGGGTCATGTATCTCTTTCCGGCGATAGTCTACCAGTTTCTGGTGATCGTCCTGAAAAAGCTCCGGCGCGATGTGCAAATTTGTGCTGCAAGCTACTTTCTGCGCGTATTGCTTCCGGTACTGCTGCCTTTTATGGCGATGCTGACCGGCAACCGGCAGCTGCTGACGCTCGGCAGCATCATACTGCTCCCGCTGGGAATGTTGTTCGCAGTGATCGCCAACAACACTCTGATGACGATCTACCGCAAAGTCATTCCGCAGGAGAAGTTCAACTACTCCATCGGCATGATAAACATGTTTCTGGCGATGCCGTCATATTTACTGGGATTGCCGTTTGCGTGGCTGCTGGACAAAATGGAACACCTGGACAACTTTGAATACTTTCTGATATTCGGGATCGCCCAACTGGTGACACTGGCGTTTGAGCTCCCCGCCATCCTCTTTATCCGCAAAATAAAAGTTCCATACGACACCGCCGGCAGTACCGAAAAGATAGATATGCTCGCGCCGTACCGGGATCCGAAACTCCGGGTGGTGATGCTGATAAACATCCTGCACCGCATCGTCAACGGGCTGATGGTCGCATATCTTACCGTCTATTTTCTGAAAGTTGCCGATTTCAGCATGACCGCATTGCTGACGATCAGCATAAGTCTGGGACTGCTGTCGACATTTTCGATGCCGCACGCGGGAAAGACCATGGACCGCTGGGGATACAGCCGGTTTTTCATCATCATCGCCGGAGTAATGCTGACGGGGACAGCACTGTTCACAGCCTGTTGGAAAATGCTGTTGATCCTGCCGCTGTTCGCCCTTTTCTGCTGGGATTGCAATGCCACCCCGGTCGGCGGATGGCTGAACATGGGAACATATTCTGCTTCGGTAAAACTGGCAAATCAGGAAAATCTGAACGCCGCAGTCGCGGCATACAGCATTTGCTTCAACGGCGGATTATCGGTCGGATTGCTGTTGGCATCCGGACTCTTCGGTGTTGCCGGGCGGCTGAACGGCAGTGATCTTGCTTCACAGCTGCATACCTATTTCCTGTTGACACTGCCTTTCTTCGGGCTGCTGCTCGGAACAACGCTTTATTTCCACAAGATCAACCGCAAGAGCGAATAGAGATGTTTTTTCCGTTTTTGATAAAAAAACAGGTTGTAAAAAGCAGAAAACCGGGATATATTATAGAGATTGTATTGTAAATCATAAGGTCAATTAAAAAATATTTCAAGAAAGGTTTTACCAAAATGGCTAAAAATCTGAACGATTCCATCCAGATGGAAGTCAAAGATGCCGGAGTCTGTACCCGTGAATTCACCTTTTCCGTCAGTGCCGACACTGCCAAAAGCGAAAGTGCCAAAGTCCTGAACAACATCGCCGGAATGGTCCAGCTTCCCGGTTTCCGCGCCGGTAAGGCTCCCCTCGGCATGGTCAGCAAAAAGTACGCCGCCGAAATCGTCGAAGAACTCCGCAGCCGCTATCTCAGTGCCGCTGTCAGCAAGATCGAAAGCGATGATTCCCTCGATCTGCTCTCTTTGCGTATCAACAAAATGGACGAAATCAAGGTCAACGAGGCTTGCGAATTCGTCTTTGAAGCCGTCGTTTCTCCGGAATTCGATCTGGGCGATTACAGTGCCATCAAGCTGGACATTCCCGTTGATGCCGTCACCGAAGATGCCGTCAAAGAACGCCTCGACCTCTACCGCAATATGTACGGAACCTACGCCGATGCCGATACCCCCGCGCAGAAGGAAGATATGCTCAAGGTCGACTACAAAGGCGACTTTGAAGTTGCCGAAGATGCTCCGGCTTCCCTGAAACGCCAGATCGAAGCTGCCGACAGCTTCATGTGGCTCAACGAACCCGAAAACATCCCCGGCTGCATCGCGGCTCTCACCGGTGCTGAAATCGGCAAAGAGTACACCTTCGCCGCCAACTATCCTGCCGACTACCGCGAAGAAGCACTTGCCGGCAAGAGTGTCAACTACACGGTCAAGGTCAATGCCATCCAGCGCCGCAAAGCGTTGACTGACGAAGAGCTGATCGCCCGTACCAACTCCGAATCCATGGAAAAACTCACCGACAACATCCGCAAGAGCCTCGAAGGCGATGCCGAGCAGAAACGCCGTCAGGATGCGGTCGAAGCCTATTACAAGAAACTTGACGAAAGCATCGCCCAGTTCGATCTGCCCGCGCTGCTCGTCGACAGCGAGATCCAGAAGGCTCTGGAACGTCTCGCCCGCGAAACCGTCAAAGACGAAGCCGATGCCGAAAAGTTCAAAGCTGAACTCGACAACCATCGCAAAGCCGTCGAAGGTGATGCCCGTGCCGCCGTCCGCCGCCAGCTCATCCTCCGCAAGGCTGCGATCGCGGAAAAGGTCGAAGTTTCCGACAACGAACTCGACTTCCAGCTCAATATGATGAGCCGTTACTATGGCTTCAACGCCAAAGAGATGCGCACCACTCTGGAAAAGAATGGCGGCATCGATGAACTGCGCTCCGATCTGATCAACGGCAAAGTTCTGGAGAAACTTGCAACTGCGGCTCTCAACTGAGCAAGCCGTTGTGAATTTCACTTCCGGGGCATAACAGGGGCATAACAAACAAATGGAGAAGAACATGACAGCTATCAAATCTTATCTGGTTCCGACGGTCATTGAACAGACCAGTCAGGGAGAACGTGCATTCGACATTTACAGCCGCCTCCTCAAAGATCGCATCATCCTGCTCGGTACGCCGATCGATGATGCCGTGGCTAATTTGGTCATTGCCCAGTTGCTCTTTTTGCAGGCGGAAGATCCGAAAAAGGATATCGAACTCTACATCAACAGTCCCGGCGGTTCCGTTACCGCGGGACTGGCGATCTACGACACCATGCAGATCTTGTCCTGCGATGTCAAAACTTATTGTCTCGGACAGTGCGCCAGCATGGGGGCTGTCCTGCTTGCCGCCGGTGCCGCCGGTAAACGTTACGCCCTCCCCAACAGCCGGATAATGATCCACCAGCCCTGGGGCGGTGCGGAAGGTACTGCGGCAGACATCAGCATTCAGGCACAGGAGATCCTCCGTTTGAAAGCGATGCTCAACGGCATCCTTTCCAGCCACTCCGGTCAGCCGCTCAAGAAGATCGAAAAAGATACCGAACGCGACTTTTTCATGAGCGCGGAAGAAGCTGTGGAATACCGTCTGGTCGACAGTGTCATCCATCCGCAGAAGAAGAACTCCGGTAAGTAAATACCAACAGAGTAAAGCTGATATGGCGAACAATAAAGATAAAATTCTGTGTGCATTTTGCGGACAGACTCCCAACTCCAGAAAGAAAGATCTCTTTTTCCTCCCCAGCATGTATGAGGGATTGAGCATCTGCACGGAGTGTCTGGAAAAGGCAAATTCGTTCCTCAACGATGCCGCCGAAACCAAAAATGCCCGCAAAGATGATGCGGCTGCCGCCTACATACGTTCTCTGAAAGTGCCGACTCCGGTCGAGATAAAAGCGGAACTTGACCGCTGTGTCATCGGTCAGGAGTCTGCCAAAAAGGTTTTGTCCGTGGCAGTGCATAACCATTACCACCGCTTGAAGAGTCGTCTCTCCGGAATGGCGGATGCCCTCCCCGAAGAGCTTAAAGAAGTAAAACTTGACAAGAGCAACGTTCTGCTTCTCGGTCCTACCGGCAGCGGGAAAACCCTTCTGGCGCAAACGCTTGCCAATATGCTGGATGTTCCCTTTGCCATCGCAGATGCCACCACGCTGACCGAAGCCGGTTACGTCGGTGAAGATGTGGAAAACATCCTGCTGCGGCTCTATCAGGCATCCGGAAACAATCTGGAACGCACCCAGATCGGTATTATTTACATTGACGAACTGGATAAGATTTCCCGTAAAGGTGAAAACGCCTCCATCACCCGCGACGTATCCGGCGAAGGTGTCCAGCAGGCTCTGCTGAAAATCCTGGAAGGTACTGTTGCCAACGTTCCGCCGCAGGGTGGACGCAAGCACCCCAATCAGGAATTTATCCATATCGATACCACCAACATCCTCTTTATCTGTGCCGGCGCGTTTGTCGGTCTGGATAAACTGGTAAAACGGCGCAAAGGCAACCGGGTCCTCGGTTTCGACGATGCCGGAAAGGTCGAACTTCCGGAAGAGGACGAAAACCGTAATCCGCTCCTGGATTGCGAACCGGAAGATCTCGTCCACTTCGGTCTTATTCCGGAGCTGGTCGGACGTCTTCCCGTGATCTCTGCCCTCGATGCACTGGATAAAGATGCTTTGGTGCGGGTGTTGAGCGAACCGCGCAATGCCCTGACCAAACAATACCGCAAACTCCTTGCGTTGGAAAATGTTGATCTCGAATTCACTCCGGCGGCACTCGAAGCGATTGCCGAAAAAGCCGTCAAGCGCGGCACCGGAGCGCGCGGATTGCGCGCTCTGATGGAGGAATTGATGCTTGATGTCATGTTTGCCGCCCCCGCCGTAAAAGGCAAGGCGCGCTGTATCATCGGGGATGATGCCGTCCGTGGAGAAAACAAACCGCAGCTGGTCGAACTCTGAGCAGGATCTGCTGGAGCAGACGATCATTATATCAGATGCCGGCAGCAAAGAGAGTGCCGCCGGCAGCGATGATGCGGTTTCAAACCTTCCGTTGAAATCGCAGGATCGGTATAAATTCATCCGCAGTATCGGTTTCGGCGGGATGAAAGGTGTGCTGCTGGTTCACGACAAGGACACCGGACGTGATATCGCCATGGCGATCATGCCGGATTTCCGCAACCGTCCCCGGCGGGACTTGAACCGTTTCGTCCGGGAAGCGCATATCACCGCCCAGCTGGAACACCCGAATATCGTGCCGGTACACGATATCGGTATCGATGGTTCCGGTTCGCCGTTTTTCACCATGAAGTATCTGCACGGTCAGACGATGGCGATGATATTGCGCCAGAAACACAGCGGCAAAGAAAGTGCATACACGCAAGACAGACTGCTTCAGGTGTTGATCCGGGTCTGCAACGCTATCGCCTTCGCTCACAGCAAGGGGATTTGCCATCTGGATCTGAAACCTGCCAACATCCACTGCGGCGACTTCGGTGAAGTGCAGGTGCTGGACTGGGGACTTGCGGCGGCAAAGGATGATGATTTTGACAACGGACTGTTTCTGGGGACACCGGGATATATGTCGCCGGAATTTATCCGTTCCGCCGGAAAGGAACGTCCCGGTCCTGCGGCAGACATTTATGCTATCGGCGCCATACTTTATGCGATACTTGCCAACGACACGCCATTTTCCGGACTGCCGCAGCAGGAAATTTTGCGCCGCACAGTTGAAGGAAGGATCAAACCGCCATCCCATCGCGGCATCCACGTCGATCCCGGACTGGAAGCGGTGTGCATGAAGGCACTTGCCACCAAGCCGGAAGATCGTTATCAGAGCGTTATGGAACTGCGTAAAGAGATACTTGCCTGTATTGCCGGATTTCCCACGCAGGCGGAAAATCCTTCGGAATGGCGGCGCGCAACGCTTTATATCAAACGGCACTGGGCAGATATGATCATCGCACTGTTGGTGATTATCGTGGCGATGCTGACATTCATTCTGCTGAAACACACCGGCGCATAAAGGATTTCCGCAATGACCAGAAATAATGTAGCTCTGCTGGGCGCGACCGGCTCTATCGGGCGCAGTGCGACCGCAGTTTTATCCTGTTGCAAAGAGCGTTTCAATGTGCCGCTGGTCGCGGCGCGTTCCAGTATCGACAAACTTGCCGGATGTGCCGGGCAGTTGGATGCCCAGATGGTGCTGACGACCGATGATACCAAACTTGACGAATTATCCTCACTTCTGCCGCCGGGGGTGCAGGCATTGTCCGGAATGGATGCGCTGATCGAAACCGTCACTTCGGATAAAATCGACACCGTGCTGTGTGCCATTATCGGCACTGCCGGAATACGTCCGGTACTGGCGGCAATCGAAGCGGGGAAAACGGTTGCACTTGCCAGCAAAGAGGTGATGGTTTCAGCTGGAGAACTGGTCAACGCCGCCTTGAAAGCCAATCCCCGGGCCCGGCTGATCCCGGTGGACAGCGAACACTCAGGAGTTTTTCAGGCTCTTGCGGGGAGGCGGAAAGATGAAGTTGAAACCATAATACTGACCGCAAGCGGCGGCCCGTTCCGAACCTGGAGCGCGGAACAGATCGCCACTGCCACATTGGAAGAGGCCCTCGATCATCCGACCTGGAGCATGGGGCAAAAGATCACCATTGATTCAGCATCGATGATGAATAAGGCACTGGAACTGGTCGAAGCGCGGTATCTGTTTGAAGATTATCATGCCAAACTTGATGTGCTTGTCCATCCGCAATCCGCAGTCCATGCGCTGATCGGACTTACAGACGGGTCGCTGATCGCCCAGTGCGCCATTGCCGATATGAAACTGCCCATAGCCTACGCATTGACCTATCCGGAGCGGGTCGCGCTCCCGGTGGAGAAACTCTCTCTGGCGGCGATGGGGAAACTGGAATTTTCCGCCCCGGACCGGAAACGGTTCCCGGCATTTGATTTTGCCGATGCCGCACTTTCCGCAGGAGGCACACTGCCGTGCGCGATGAATGCGGCGAATGAAGTCGCCGTGGAACGCTTCTGCGCCGGAGAGATAACTTTCGGTTCCATCTATCGCATCATCGAAAAAGTCATGTCCGCATGGCACAACGAGCCGCAAATATCTCTGGAACAGCTTGACGAAGCCGATGCCGAAGCGCGGCGCAGGGCGCGCGAGGTAAAATTGTGAAACATTCCGCAAAATCCGGACCAGGCACCGGCAGCAGTGATGATCTTTTTCTCCGGAAGATACCGGTTCTGCTGTTGTTGCTTGCGGCGGTATTGCGGGCATTGCAGCTTTCTGTGGAGCTGCAGTACGATGAATTGTGGACACTGATAAATTTCACTCAGCTTGATACATTTAAAATCCTGACCGATCTTTCATTGCCCAACAATCATCCGGTAAACACGCTGGTGCTGAAACTGCTCTCTCAGATATCATTGGCTCCCGTCATCCTCCGGCTGGGGGTGTTTCTGTGCGGCATCATGGTGGTCTACCTGACTGGAGAATGTGCAAAACTGCTCTCATCCGACCGGGAATATCCGCTTGCGGCACAGTTTCTGGCGGCGTTGTCACTGCCGCTGATATATTTCAGTGTTTATGCAAGAGGATATATGTTCCAGCTTGCCGGATTGCAGTTGTGCATATTGGGGATGTACCGCAGTGCGACCAATGATAATGACCGGGCGGCACCGTTTATGATCGCAACCGGCGGGATATTGTGCTGTTTCAGCGTATCCAGCGGCATCATGTTTCTGCTGTGCGCGGCAGTGGGACACTTACTGCTGGCACCGGAGGAATGCCGTTTCAAGAAAAAATTTCTCATCAGCACCATCGTCACCGCAATCATTTTGCTTATATATTATGCCGCGCTCTACACCCGCATCCGTGCCGGTCAACACTGGGGGATAGAGATCACGTCATTATCGGTATGGCTCACCTTTGCAGCACGCACGGTGTCGGCATTGCTGCCGCTGTTTCTGATACCGTGGGTCGCCGCCGGATCGATATTTGACCGCCGGTGCCGGATAATAATGCTGACGGCACTGCTGCCGCTGCTGCTGGCGGTCGTCACCAACGGAGGGCCGGAACGGGTTTATCTGCCGCTGGCAGTGGTGTTCATCCTTATCGCGGCAGGCGGATTCAACGCGCTGAGAAAGAAGTTTCCGCAACACAAAAAAATATTGATGATGCTGCTGGTACTCAGCGGCATCGGAAGCTGGTGTGTCCCGGAACCGGTGTGGCAGCTGCAAACGCCCGCCGCCGATCTGCGCAAAAGTTTGACCGCGACACCGGAAAATACGCTGGTGGCACTGCCGGGAACGGCGGGATTCCCGGCGGCAATGAACGCGCCGGAACTGGCACAGCTTGCCGAACAACGGGCGGCGATGCCGGCGGCGGCACTGGTGATGCTCCATTGCGACGAGGGAAAATTCAACGGCAGTGACAACTCCTTCGGTGAAGTGGAAATGCGCTTTCCCGTCCGGGGCAAACGGCTGAATATTCTGCCGGGGTACAGCTACGCGCTGACCAGATGTGAAACTCCGCCGCCGGGAACAACGGTGCTGGTGCAATTTTTTGATGCGCCATCGGAGGAATTTGTAAAATATTCCGGTAAAAAAATACGTCTTAATCTCTGGTTGAATAAACGTTGTCAACTTTATATTTGTGAAGTCCCGCCGCAGGGGTTGCCTGTGGTCAATGGAATATGTTACCGTATTGGAGAAAGCGTACCATGAGCAAACGTCCGTCACCGTTTTTACTGCTGCTGGCAGTAATTTTCACCGCGTTTGCGCCCATGACAACGCCGTCAGCACACGCCATAGAACCATCCGCGCTGATAACAGCGGCCCCCCATGCCGCGCAGTTGGCAAAGTTGTGGAGCCCGCAACTGTTCCGGGCACTGGGGTCCACGGGGACCGGGTTGTACAAAATGGGAGCGGCGACGCTGAATATCTTCCGTTTACCGCTGGGATTGCTTCAATGCACCGCCGGGGCACCGTTCGGATTTTTCAGTGATGGAGCCTCCAACGTGGCACAGGGGCTGATCGCACCGTGCGAACTGCTGCTGCAAACAGTCCTGCTGCCGGTGCGTATCATCAGTCTGGGAACGATATATTGACCCCAAAGCAAGCGGCGCACCTCACCACTACCCTGGTCGCCGTCAGGCGACACACACACTCCAGCCCAGTCCATAGGCGTTGATATCGCACAGCCGGGCGGGTTTTGCAAGCGAGAAGCGAGGGGAGTGGACTTGCGTCCTCGACCCTCGCGGCGAGCGCAGCAAGGCGCGCTCCGGCAAAGCGAGATCAACGCCCCTACCTGATAACGGCACGCAAGCCGATGCCCGCAGGCAATACACGGCCGGTGGATTCCGGAATAAACATTTCGCCGCCGTCGATATCACATTTTTTGCCGAAGACATCCGTAACCAGCCGGGACAACACCATCAGGGAAAATCCCGGCGAATGGCAGCTCAAGACCAACGTGAAAGGTTTATCCGGCTTCCGGAGCTGACGGCACAGATCAAGAAGTTTCGGCAGATCGGTTTCGATCTTCCACAACTGACCGGACGGTCCGCGGCCGAAGGTCGGCGGGTCAAGTGCGATCAGATCATATTTGGAGTTGCGGCGCAGTTCGCGCTGGCAGAAACGGTTGACATCTTCAGCTATCCACCGCACAGCATCGGGGATATCGGGATTGAGGGAATGATTCTCTCTGCCCCATTCGATCATACCGCGCGCGGCATCGATGTGGCACACTTTCGCCCCGCCCGCTGCCATGGCGAGCGACCCCAAACCGGAGTAAGCAAAGAGGTTGAGCGCATCCATATTGCGGCAATTCTGCCGGAAATATTCCCAGTTGCGGAACTGTTCCGCAAAAAATCCCAGATGACCGAAACTTGTCGGCTTGATCTTTATCGTCATCTTGCCGAGAATACAGTTCCAAGTTTCCGGCAGTGCTTCGCGGTTGCGCCAGCGGCCGTTACCGGAACTGTCACGAACAAACTCCGAAACGGCGGCTTTCCATTCGCTCTCCGGCAGTGCCGGTTTCCAGAACGCATTCAACGCCGGCCGGATGATCCGGTAAGGACCGACCTGCTCAAGTTTTTTCAAATTTCCGCTGTCGAGCAGAATATATTCATTTTTCATCAGCACTTCTCCGCATGATAGATAATTTCGCCCCGCCGCACCGTCAGCAACGGGCGGTTACTGCCAAGTTCAAATACCGCAAGATCGGCACGCCGCCCGGGGAGCAGTATGCCCCGGTCGTCAAATCCGAAGTGACGCGCCGGGTTGAAGGTCACGGCTCCGGCGGCACGGGTTTCGGAAAGATGGCCGCTGGACATCAAACTGTGCCAGCCGGAATCAAGCATGGTCGTGGTTCCGGCAAGTTTTCCTTCCGGATTCTGCGAAAAGCCGCCGACCACCCGGATCGCGGACGGACCGATGCAGTAATCTCCATCCGGCATACCCGATGCCATCGTACAATCGCTGATACCGATAAGCTGATGTTCCGGCTTACAGCGGCACGCCAGATCGACCATACGCGGATGAACATGGCGGCCGTCAATGATGAGTTCCACGGTAACACGGTCATCGGTCAGTGCCATACCGGCAAGTCCGACCTGCCGCTGGTGCAATGGTTCCATACCGTTGAACAAATGCGTACAGTGCGTGGAACCGGCTTCGATCGCCCGCAACGTCTGTTTATTGTCAGCAAGGCTGTGGCCCATGGAGGCGATAACACCGTTTTCTTTGAGCAATGTTATCAACTTTTCCGCGCCGGAAAGCTCCGGAGCGAAGGTCATTATCTTTACCAGTCCGTCACCGGCGGCAATAAGTTCCTGAGCAAAAACGGTGTCGATCTCGCTCAACACCTCGCGCGGCTGTGACCCGGAACGCTTCGGATTGAGAAAGGGGCCTTCGATATTGATGGCAATGGCATCAGCTCCGGGAAGCGGCGCGCGCATAGCTTTCGCAAGTGCGGCAAGGTTTTCCAGCATCACCTCTTTGCGGTCAGCAACGACGGTGGGGAAAAATCCGGTGACACCACGCTCGCCCAGAATACGGCTCATCGCGGCAAGGTCACGCGGCGAAGTTTCACAACGGGAACAATCACACCCGCCGGCACCGTGGATGTGGGTATCCAGAAATCCGGGCGCAATATAAGCCTTTTCAAAACCAAAAAATTCTATCTCCGGTTCAACGGAGAATCCGGACAATCCGCCGACACCGATGATACGCTCATTTTCACACAACACCGCGCCGTGAGGTATCACCCGGTCCGGAGTGATAAGATAATCTGCGACATAAAGTCGACGTATCCGCTTTTTTTCCATCTTAAGCACACTTTCCTTTTTTGCAGCGAAATAAAATATATCGCCATTACGGCATATTTTCAAGCTCAGCACGGGTACACGCGCGATATTTTTCTCTCTCACTCTTAATAAGGAGCGATGACGCAGGGAAAGGGAAGTATCAAACTCCCGGGCTGTTATCAAACAGTGCTTTGCTCGGCACACAACGTTGAACGCGATCGGCGGATGCAGTTTCCGGTGTCTCACTCCCACGGGACATAAAGGAAGTAGTCATTCCCCATATATTGTGCCGAAAATATTGCGCTGTACCGTTCCACTTCCAGCGGGCGGCAGCTGAGTACCACCGGACGCCGCTGACGGATAAATTCCATTACCGCATGGTCATGATCTTGATACAGACCATTTTTCATCACCAGAAACTGCTTGTGCCGGAACCCGGCATCCGGCAGCAGAACACTCCACATGCCATCTTCCGTATAATTCAGCACGCCGCGCGCTTTTATCCCTTCCGGCAACTGTTCGACACACCGCCGGAACGCATCAATGACCGCCGCCTCGGCACGGGAAAATTTTATTCCGCGCACACCGGGGATATCCAGCATCTTCCGCTTGCCGGATCCAAAAAAACGGATATAACCGCTCCGCAAACGCGGCAGCGTACATCCCACCCACAAAAGCAGCAGCACACCGGCTCCGATACGGCACCAGAGCTTGTTTCTGCCGCGATTTTTCAACAACTGTTCCACCGTCAGAATATAAAATCCCATAAACGGCACACCACCCCAGAATATATGCCGCACACACGGTACCGGATAATACTGGTGCCATGCGCCAAGCGCAAATATCCCACAACACAGCAATATCAAATCCCGTTCCGCCGCACTGCCGTTTTTGTGCATCACACTGCGCGCACATTTATACAGCCACGGCAGTACCACTATCGGCATGATGCCGAATATCGAATCAAAGAAACCATTATCAGTAAGGAACGGACACAGCGATGCGGCAAAATATCGCCACTGGCCCTCTTTGCCGCCGGTACCGCGCGCTCCGACAAAGTCAAACACATAGCTCACACACTGGAAAACAAAATCATCCCACGCACCGCACACCAGCAGCAATATTCCGACACTGCCGACAACAAGGAGAAAGCCGCCAAGCGTGATCGCGCTGTCCGTAAAAAATTTCTTCACTGCCGCAAAACGGCTTTTTTCAGTACCGCTTTTTACAAATATCGTTCCCAACACCGCGATCAACGTCACCACACCGACCGGATGCCGGGAGAGAAAAGTCAATCCCGCCGCCACACCTGCACCAAAGAGCCAATACCATCGGGTAGACTTCAGATATTTGATTTCACTCCACAATGCCAGCAGCGAAAAAAAGAGAGCAAATATACTGCTCCACGGGTGGAAAGTCACCATCAGATCCGGCATCAGCGAGAAGATCATCACCAGCATCAGATCCCGCCACCGCGCCGACAGGACCTCCTGCCAGATTATATCCATCATCACGACACTTCCGGCATAAAACAGCACGGAAAAATATTTCATAATCAACAATTCGCCGCCGCCCAGACGTAACGCCAATCCCTGCAATACCGGGGAAAGAAAACCGTACTGGCAAAAGACATCGCGGAACACCATTCCGCCCTCAGCAACTCTCAATGCGGGGATCATCATCACGCCGTCATGGTGAAGATCTATCCCCAGCGGTGCAAACGCACCGAACCACAACAGCGCACACAAAAATATTATACTTCTCCGGCACAATACCGGCAGCAGACCGGGAACGGTGGAGGGGGATTCTGCCGTAACTGTTAACTCCGCAACAGGATGAAATTTTTTCTTTGCGGCACTCACGGTCAAACTTTACGCCCTGGTGTCAGGTTGTTCCGGCGGGAATTTCTGAAGTTTGGCAACGTCACCGGCGTTTTCGATCGCGGCAACGATACGCTGATTCAAGCCGAATTCAACGCACTCAGCTGCGACCCGGATCGCATTGCGGACCGCAGTCGGATTGGAACCGCCGTGACCGATGATACATATACCGTTGATACCCAGAAGCGGCGCACCGCCGATAACATCGGAGGCTCCGAAAGCCTTGAGTTCAACAAACGCATTCTTCGCCAGGACTGCGCCCATGATACGCAGCGCATTCTTGGTCAACACCTGCTTGAGCCAGTGAACCGTGGCATGAGCCAGACCTTCGGCACTTTTCAGCATGACGTTACCGGCAAATCCGTCAGAAACAACGACATCGACTCCGCCTTCAAAAGCGGAATCCGCTTCCACGTTGCCGATAAAGTTGATCGGCAGCTGTTCCAGACGTTTGAACGCCTCTTTGGTCAATTCACACCCCTTGATATCTTCACCGCCGACACTGAGCAGTCCGACCCGGGGACGCTCTTTGCGGTAGAGATACTGGGCGTAAATATCACCCATCAGGGCAAATTGAGTCAGGTGCAGTGGAGTACAATCGGGGTTCGCCCCGGCATCCATCAAAAGGAACCGGCCATTTTTGCTGGGCATACTTGCCGCCAGCGCCGGACGGTCGATACCCGGCAGTGTGCGCACCAGAACTTTGGTGGCGGCGACCGTAGCACCGGTGTGACCGGGGGTCGCCATAGCGTCGATCTTTTTTTCTTTGAGCAACCGCGCCAGCGTGGTGATCGACGAATCCCGCTTGGAACGCAGTGCCACGGCAGAGGCTTCTGACATTTCACAAACCGTCGGCGCGTGAACCAGCTCGATACGTTTATGGCCGGTCAAACCATATTTCTCCAGGTAGAACTCCACCCGCTGCTGGTGACCGGCCAGAACGACCTCAAGTGCAGGAAAATCGACGAGAGCCTGAGCCAATCCTTCTATGACGACCCCGGGGGCGAAATCGCCGCCCATTGCATCTACGCCGATTTTCATTGTCTGTACGACCTTGCACTCACTTTTTTTTGCAAGTCAAAACTTACGCTTCGACCGTCACGACCTGCTTGCCATTGTACTGACCGCAAGCGGCACAGACACGATGGGACATGACCGGAGCCTTGCAGCTCGGGCAGAAAGTGGCGGCGACGCCTTCATAACGGTTGGCGGCCTTGCGCTGACGGCGCTGCATACGGGAAGTTTTACGTTTCGGAACTGCCATTTTTCTAACTCCTTCAAATATTTAATTGTAATTATTTCCAATAAAAACTCAAATCAAACTTTCAATCTCTATAATATAGCACAGAGACACATTTTTACAAGTCTATTTGCAAAAACTTTTAGAATTTTTCACAGCTGTCCCATAAGAAACAACCTGCGGCGGCGCCTCGCGGGCAATCTTACGGGCAAATCGGCGGACTCATCCTCGGTCGAGTACAGTCGTACACTCCCTCGGATTCGCCTTGATTTACCCGCAATCTTGCCGCACGATGCATCCACCGGTCGCGACAAACCGTTTTGAACGCAGTGTCACTGGTGGCGCGGCGCATAGCGCACGCGCGTTTTGCTTGCGCAAAACAAAATCTGACAAAATCACTTTTTCAAAATCCTATTTTCTTCCACTGAAAAAATTGAAAAAACAAACTTTTTTCTGATTTTATGGGATATCTGTGCATTTGTCTCATAAAAACCACCTGCGGCGGCATCAAAACGCCGCTTCCTTACAAAATTCACCAATTCTTCAGCAATGCGGCCCGGTTGCTGGTCACAGCATCCACGCCCAGCGCGATCAAATGCTTCGCGTGCGCCGGATTGTCCACCGTCCACACGGCAAAAATCTTTCCGGCATCATGCACCGCTTTGACAAGTTCACAACTTATCTCCGGATGACACCATGCATCGATACCGTCAACGCCCAGTGCCTCAAGTTTTGCCACAAGATCCCCGGAGGAAATAATGCCGTTTTCGGTACGCAATCCGTTGAGCCACAGCGCGCAATACTCCGGCATCGCCGCCTTTATCCCGGAAATGAGCTCTTCCGAAAAACTGATAAAAACGATCTGCTTCGCCGGGATACCGGATGCTTCGACCACCTTTTTCACCGCCGGGATCAGAGCCGGATCGCTGCCTTTGAGTTCAATATAATACTCCCTGCCCTCTCCGAGATATTTGAACGTTTCGGACAACAGCGGGATTTTTTCGTCCGGATACTCTTTTTCAAAACTTCCGGAAACAGAGATCTTCTGCAGATCCGCGTAAGTGGAACTTTCGATATCCATGATCGCACTGCCCATGCGCGCAGTGCTGTTATCGTGTCCGACTGCGACCTGACCGTCAGCAGTCAAATGCACATCACACTCCATACCGTCAGTACCGCGTTCAAGAGAGAGCCGGAACGCCGCAAGCGTATTTTCCGGAGCATCATACGATTCACCGCGGTGAGAGATCCATTTAACCATTTTTCTTCAACTCCTCAAGATAAATTTCATACAGTTCCTCCCTTCGCTCAGGCGCAAATCGCCAGGGCGAAAGGAAATAATCCAAATCTTTATTCTGCAACCGTTTTCTCTTGAAAAACGGAACCTTCCGGCAAGTGGCGAGGTCTATCCACACCACATCAAGCCTCTGTCCGCGTTCTTCACTTCCGGTCAGAACATAAAGTTCGTTGCGCGGCGTGAACCCGCCATGCACCGCCCCGGAACGGTGAAGTTTTGCCAGCAGTTTCAAATTCTTTTCAGCGAACTCCGCCGCCAATGCTTCATCCTGTTCCCGTGCGCCGCCGGGGAGAAAATCATCGCCGTCACCGCTGCCGCACACCATTTCAGTCATAAAATAACTGGATACGAGCCGGAGACCGCGCCGCTTCTCGCCTGCCGCCAGCACCCGGGCTACCGGAATACCGCAACTGCCGGCAGTTTCAAAACCTTTCCACTCCCGCAACGCCAGCGACGGACGGAAGAGATAACGGAAGAACCGTTTTTCGCCGTAGTGTTTCCACACCACCTGAAAATCACTCCTGCCATCGACCGCATACTCTGCAGGAACTTCCATGCGGACAACTTTTTTATGCCGGGTGCGCCACAAGAGTTCAGCAGCATCGCGGTCAAAATCCTGCGTCTGCAAAAAGTTGAACGCCGCCTCAAATCCCGGTGTTATCCGGTCAACACTCCGGCAGTAAAGCTCCATTTTCAAAAACTCAGAGCATCCAGCGCAGCTGCGCTGTTGACGTTGAAAGTTGCGACTTCCGGCAGTGAGCGGCTGCACAATTTGGTCAAAACATTGCCGGGACCGAATTCGATCATCGTGTCACCTCCGGCACTCACCATCGCCCGGACACAATCATCCCACCGGACAGAACCGGCGACCTGACTTGCCAGATTGGCGCGCAGTTCATCGGCATCTTTTGCCACGGCGGCGGTGTAATTGTGGAAAACCGGAACTGCCGGCATTGCAAAAGCAACCTCATCCAGCACCGGTTTCAACGCGCGTCCGGCATCAGCCATCAGACGGGAGTGGAAGGCTCCGGCGACATTGAGTTCGATGACCTTACGGATGCCGCGCTCTTTCAGCTTGACGCAAGCCGCAGAAACTTTCTCTTTTTCTCCGGAAATAACGATCTGCCCGGGGCTGTTGTAGTTGGCAACGTCGATCCCGCACTCTTCGCAAACTTCGCGGATAATGGCAATATCGCCATTCAGCACCGATGCCATGCCGCCGGTCGCGGCGCGGCAGGCGTTATCCATAAGTTCCGCCCGCTTGGCAAGCAGTTTCAATCCGGTAACGAAATCAAAGGCTCCGGCGGCATAAAGCGCACCGTATTCACCCAGACTCAACCCGGCACAGCCGACAGCTTCAACTCCGGGGAACCGGGCTTTGAACGCCTCCAGTGCCGCACAGCTCATAGTGTAGATGGCAACCTGACAGTAGCAGGTCCGGGTCAGCTCTTCATCGCTTCCGGAAAAGATGATGGAGGTAAGAGAATATCCCAACGCTTCGTCTGCGGCATCAAAAATCGCCTTGGCAGCGGGAGATGATTCATACAGATCTTTGCCCATTCCAACACTCTGAGCACCCTGTCCGGAAAAAACAAAAAACGGTTTCATAAATATCCTTTTGGTCTTTTTGTAAAAAATCAAACGACAGCGGCGGGGCTTTTTTTTACCTTGCCCCCGATGTACTTTATATATCAGGACATTACCCCTCAATATCAAGTACGGAACAAAACTGTTCTTACATCTTTATAAGATACTGCAAAAACTGAAAAAAGTCAAGTCTTTTTTTATCCAATGCGCCAAATCGGGCTTCATTTTTTTCCGGCTTCGCGGAGTGCTTTCAGCGCGGCTTTCGCGTCAGGGTTTCCTTTTTCCGCTGCCCGGGCGAACCACTTTTCAGCTTCGGCAGCCGATGCTTCAACTCCGGTTCCGTTCCGGTAACATTTTCCCAGCAGAAACATCGCCTGAGCGCATCCGGAAGCGGCGGCACTGCGGAGATGGTTCACCGCTTCAACAGCATCGGCTCTGGTTCCATCGCCCTCAAGAGCGCATTCAGCATAGTAATACTGCGCGTAAACCACACCGTCTTCGGCAGCGATACGCAGCCATCTTGCCGCTTCGGAATCGCCTTTGCCGTCCGCACTTTCCGGAGTGGAACAGGAACAGCACAAGAGCATTATTGCCAGAAATATCACAATATTTTTCATGATCGACCTCTCATCATTAGCTTTTCCAACAATATACCACCCGGTCACGCTTATGTCAAGAAAGAAAGATCAATATTTCCGGCAATGTCCGGGATTTTACCGGAGAGTGTCCGCATAAATTTTTTTCCGGAAAAAGGTGGCACAACTATTTAAAAAAAGCAAAAGTGTGCTATCTTATATCCGTAAAAACAACCATTGAGGTACAATTATGAAAAATCTGCTCCTGCTCGGCGACTCCATCCGTCTGGGATACGACTCCTTTGTTCAAGAAAAACTTGCCGGAAGAATGAATGTCTATTTCGCTGAAGACAACGGCCGTTTCGCCCAATACACCCTGCGCGAACTCTCAATCTGGAAAAGCAAACTTTCCTGGCCCGACGATATCGATGTCGTCCATTGGAACAACGGTTTGTGGGATATTCTCCATTTAAGCTCCAAAGCGACCGGTTACGATGGCGAAGATACCGGAGAGACCATCGTTTCAGCGAACCGGCCTGCCGATCTCCGTTTTGACAAAGACCCGCTGACCCCGCCGGATATGTACCGCTATATGCTGGGACGGATCGTGACCAGAATACATCAACTCTTCCCGCGCGCCGCAGTGATTTTTGCTACGACCACCCCGGTCATTGAAGAATTGGCAACGACCGCTTACCGCTCCAACGCCGAAGTGGAACTTTACAACCGGATCGCAAGAGAAGTACTCATCCCGCGCGGCGTGCGCATCAATGAACTGGGCGACTTTTCCAAAGCGAACTGCTCAAAACTCCACCGGGACTGGGTCCACTACACCGATGAAGGGAGTGAACTTCTTGCCGCTGAAATTGTAAGTTTTCTTGAACGCTCCAACCTTATATAAGAAAGGACTGCCATGAAAAAAATAATTTTCACCGCCTTGCTGCTGTGCCTTGCGCTCATAAATCTTTATGCCGCGCCGTGGCAGATTTATGTTTCATCCAAAATCACGCAGGAGGATGCCAAAAAAATATCCGCCTCCGGCAACATGCCCCCGGAAAGCAAAAAGGTCAACATCAAGCCGGGTGCGGTCTTTCATCTTGCCAAAATTTCCGGCAGAATAAAAAAAGGAACTCCGCTCCGCGCCATCGCCTTTACCACCATCAACTCCCCCGCCGATGAGGAAAGATTTATCGGTGCCGGTGCCGACTGGTATTTCACCTGCTATATCAACGGCGAAAAGGTTCTCTCCACTGAACCCGGCGGCAATGAATTTTTCCGGATTTCCAGTTACAATCACATCGGCAAAGTGAAACTGAAAAAGGGAGCCAATCATGTAACGCTCTTTATCCGCCCGCTGGTCTATCAGTGGAAATTCGCCTTCCGGCTCATGCCCGATTTGAAAATGCTCCCCGTTCACCGTGCCGACCGCGACCGGATGATCGCTCAGATGTTCCCGCCTGCCAATCCCGGACTGCTGCGGAAAGAACTGCTCCACCAGCTCTCCACCGACAGTGCCGCCATCAGCTGTGAATTTGGTACGCCCACGATCTGCGGTATCCGTTTCCGCTCCGCATCCGCTCCTGAAAAATTGCTCTGGAACACAATCAGCGGCAAGCGCGTGGTGAAAAAAATCCACCGATTCTTCCTTTCCGGGCTGAAACCCGATACCGCCTACACCTACGATATCGTCAAACTGGACACCAACACGGCAAAAATAATTCCGGTATCCTCCGGCAGTTTCAAAACCGCGCCCGAAACCGGAGTCCGCCACCGTTTCATCGCCACCGGAGACACGCAGATATCTCCGGATGAACGCAAAAAAACCGTAGCCTCCATGCTGGCTCTCCCGGAAGGTAAAAGTGCCGATTTCTTCGTCTCCCTCGGAGATGTTACGTCAACTTTTGTCACTTTCGCGCCAAACTATTTTGATTCCTATTTGGACATCCTGCACCAGAATAAATTTTTCAAGCCGGTGGTGATGGTAAAAGGCAACCATGAATACCGGGGCAACGAAACGGAAGTTTACAACGATCACTTCGGCAGAAGTTACTACACCTTCCGCCACGGGGAAGTATTCTATATCGTTCTGGATACCGGAGAAGGTGCCGATACCATCTGGAAACCGGGCAATCATCTGCTGTGGACCGATACCACTCAACTTTTTGAAGAGCAAATAAAATTTCTGGAGCGGGTGATATCTTCCCCCGCCTGTAAAAATGCCAAATACCGCATCGTACTCGCCCACGCTTCGCCTTTCAAATTTCACGCGCACTACTACGCCCAAAGCGTCCGCAAGCTGGCGGAAAAGTTCTTTTTCGGAACCGATCCCCGCTGTAAAATCGACCTCTGGCTCTGCGGTCACGTCCATTACGTCTCCCGCTTCGACCCGGCAACCGACACCGCCTACACCAGCCGAGCCACCCCATACAAGGCGAAACATTACAGTGCGGAGGATTTAAAAGAGATCAACTTCACCGTCATCACCAACGACGGCCCCGGCAGGGGCAAGGTGCGCACCTCGGTAACTGCAGTGGAAGTCACCCCGGAAGGGCTGGCAGTCAAGATCATGACACCGGAGGGAAAAGTCATCGACGAATCCTTTATCCGGAAAGGCAAACCGCACGAAGTCAAAAGCACTGTTCTGTACAAACTTGAACGCAAGCATTTCAAATAATATGGGATATCTGCGGATATCTGTGGTATTTTAAAAAAATTTTCAAAATAATACTTGCAAAAAGCAAGATTGTGTGATATATTTAGTCAACATCACGTTTGATGAGTGCGTCTCCATCGTCTAGAGGCCTAGGACACCGGGTTTTCATCCCGGCAACACGGGTTCGACTCCCGTTGGAGATGCCATTTTTTTTGCCCGGATCCGGAACTATGAAACTCTTTATCTCTGCATTCGTTGTCTTTTGCACACACTTGCTGGAAGCCATCACCGGTTTCGGCAGTTCCGTTCTTGCCCTGCCCTTTCTGAATATCACCCTCGGACTGCGGATGGCGGTGCAGATGCTCTGCGTTCTGAGCTGGATAATGGCTCTCTACATCGTCATACGTTCCTGGAAAGATCTGGTTTGGAAAGAGTTTCTCTTTATCGTCTGCTATGTCGCGCTGGGGATGCCGGTCGGAATGTGGATATTTGACAAGCTTCCGGCGGCGGTGCTGTGTCTGATACTCGGAACATTTATGATCGCCGTCGGCATCCGCGGCGAACTTGCCACCATAAAAAAACACTCTGCGGAACCGGCAGAACCGGCAAAGCGGACTTTTCTGATGAAACTTCTGCTCTTCGGCGGGGGCATCATTCAGGGAGCATTCGGCTCCGGCGGTCCCTTTATAGTTATATATTCAGCCAAAGCACTCCCGGAAAAACGCCTGTTCCGGGGAACGCTCAGTATGCTCTGGCTGTCGATGAACACCATCCGTCTGACCAGTTGGGGAATCTCCGGCGAACTGTGGAACCCGGAGCTGGGCAAATGTCTGCTGTGGAGTTTACCGGTAGTCATTATCGGAATACTTATCGGCGACTGTCTGCACAACAAGGTCAGCGAACACCACTTTAAGATCGGTGTTTATGCTGTCCTGACCATCTCCGGTATTTTTATGGCGGTTGCCAACGCTTTGAAACTCTGAAAAATCATACCTGCGCCGCCGTGGTTATTTTTGACCGTAGTAAGCGTTCTTGCCGTGCTTGCGCTCGTAATGCTTGGCAATAAGTGAATCTTTCAACGGACGGGCATCCGGATTTATCCGGCAGGTCAGCAGAGCCATCTTGCACAACTCTTCCAGCACGCGGGCGTTGTAAACCGCCTTGTTGCCGCTGTTCCCCCAGGTGAATGGTCCGTGTCCTGCCACCAGTGCCATCGGGTTTTCATCCGGGTCAAGAGCCCGCGCTTTGAAGCAATCAATTATCTGAAACCCGGTTTCAGTTTCGTAGTCGTTCTTTATCCGTTCATCCGGCATGAAATCAGTACAGGGAACGGAGTTTGCCAGATGGTCGGCATGGGTGGTTCCGAAGACCGGAACATCGCACGCCGCCTGCGCCCAGGCGGTGGCATAAGTGGAGTGGGTGTGAACGATACCGCCGATATTTTTCCATGCCCGGTAAAGCTCCAAATGGGTATTGGTATCGCTGGACGGCCGCATGGTTCCGGCAACTTTTTCTCCGGTGGCGATGTCGACGATCACGATATCCTGCGGCGTTAAATTTTCATACGCCACGCCGGAGGGTTTGATGGCAAAAACATTTTTCTCCCGGTCAACGCAGCTGACATTTCCAAAGGTATAAAGCACCAGACCGAGTTCAGGCAGCTGCAAATTTGCCTGACAGCACTCTTCCTGCAATTTCTTGAACATGATACATTCTCCTGAGTTTACCGCACAGCGGATTTTTCCAGCATCTTTCCATTGTGGAGATAACGCTGATAAAGCGATTCATAGACCGGAACATTTGCCGGATCAGGCGTATAAACCAGATCAAATCCGGCTCCCATCGCCGCCATCGCCGCCTTTATATCCGGGAAAACCCCCGCTGCCACGGCGGCAAACATCGCGCCTCCGAGCGCACACGCCTGATCGCATTTGGCAACCTTGACCGGCATATTGAAGACGTCAGCGCACATCTGCATGACCAGCGGAGATTTCCGGCTGATACCGCCGATAGCGACCACGTTTTTTACAGAAATGCCCTCTTCGCGGAAACGCTCAATGATCGCCCGCGCGCCGAAAACCGTACTTTCCAGCAACGAACGGAAAAGCATCGGAGCAGTGGAACCGAGATTCAATCCCAGCAACGCGCCCGTCAGCGTGGTATCGGCATCGGGGGTACGCCTGCCGTTGAACCAGTCGATCGCGCACACGCCTCCGGCTCCGGGAGGGATGGAAGCGGCATCGCGTTCCAGATCGGCGATGGAAACTTTTCCGGCATACTCCTACAGCCGTTTGAACCAGGCGTAAACATCGCCGAAAGCGGATTGTCCGGCTTCAAGACCGATCATCCCGGGAACAACGGAACCATCGACCTGCCCGCAAATGCCCCGGATACAGCGCGGCATTTCCGGAGCGACCAGTATATCGCAGGTGGATGTACCGACAACTTTTACCAGAGTATCTTCATCTATCTGCGCGCCGACCGCGCCGAAGTGACAGTCAAAACCGCTGCCGCCGATAACGACATTTGTGGAAAGTCCGAGCTTTTCCGCCCATTTTGCCGAAAGCGTTCCCACCGGCTGGTCAGCGGTTTGAGTTTCCGTATACAAGCGGTCGCGCCAGTTGGCAAGCAGCGGGTCGACCGCCACCAGAAACTCTTCCGGCGGCAGACCGCCCCATTCGGCGTGCCACATCGCTTTATGTCCGGCGGCACACCGGCTGCGGACGATCTGTTCCGGGCGGGTATTGCCGGTAAGTTCCGCGCTTATCCAGTCGCAATGTTCCACAAAACTTGCCGCCGCTTCGCGCACACGCGGATTGTGGCGCAATACATAGAGCAGCTTGCTGAAAAACCATTCTGAAGAGTAAATACCGCCCTCATATTTCCGGTAATCCACCCCGTTCCACGCGGCGGCGACCTCATTTATCCGGTCAGCTTCCTTTTGTGCCGAATGATCTTTCCACAACAGAAACATCGCATCCGGGTCTTCAGCGAACTCCGGCAGCAACGCCAGCGGCACACCGGCAGAGTTCACCGCACACGGTGTGGCTCCGGTGGTATCGATGGCGATACCTCTGACCGCGTTCCTGTCCTGTCCGGAAAGCACGCCGCAGATCACCGTCTCCATGCCTTCCAGATAATCCAACGGATGCTGGCGGAACATTCCGCGCGCGGCATCACAATAACGCTTTTCCGCCCAGCGGGCATAATTATGCACACAACTTCCCAGAAATTCGCCATTTGCACTTACCAACACTGCGCGCACGCTGTCGGAACCGAAATCCAAGCCGATAAAAGTTTTCATGATCCATTATTCCATATTGTATTTAACGCCGCTTACGGGCAGAAACCGCAGGTATTTTCAATGCATCCCGATACTTGGCAACGGTTCGCCGGGCGATATTTATATTCTGTCCGGAGAGTAGCCGGGCGATGTTTTCGTCAGAAACGGGAGCTGCCGGATCTTCCTGTGCGATGATCTGCCGGATCTGTTCCATGATCGCGGCGGCGGCGACTTTCTCTCCGTCTGCGCCACTGCCGCCGCTGGAGAAGAAAAATCTCAACGGAAACACTCCGAATGGTGTCCGGATAAATTTATCCGCAACGGCACGGCTGATGGTGCTTTCATCATAGCCGAGATGGATGCCTGCTTCCCGCATGGTGAAAGTTTTCAATCCGGTAACGCCGCGCTGTAAAAATTCCGACTGCTGTTCGATGATAAGTTTTCCCAGCCGGGTCAAGGTGGAATCCCGCATGACCAGTGATTTTATCAGCTCCCGCGCCCGCAGGAGTTTTTCATTGAGATATTTGCGGTCATCGGCGGAAAGGGAAGCATCTTCAAGCAATTTTTCATAGTAGTTGGAAATGGTTATCCGCCGGAAATTCTCCCGCAGCTGCCGGACGGTAAAAGTTCCGTCCGGTTGCCGTTCTATTTCCAGTTCCGGCACCACCACCTGCGCATTGGCAGTGCTGAACGACCGCCCCGGGACCGGGTCAAGCTGCCGGAGCAGAGCCAGCATACCGTCCAGTGTTTCTGCAGAAACATCCAGCTTTTTCTGCAATGCCGCCAAACTTCCCTGCGCCACCTCATCCAGACCGCATCGGATCAAATGCCGCATCTTTTCATCCAGCGCGCCACGCCGCTTCAACTGCAGTTCCAGACATTCAGTCAAGTCCCGCGCGCCGACACCCGGCGGCGCAACTTCCTGCACCAGTTCCAGTGCCGCCATGATATCTTCCATATCGCAATCACAACTCATCGCCAGATCGGCAGGGTTGACCCGGAGAAAACCGTCCGGATCGATGGAGGATACAACTTCGATCACCGCCTGCCGGAGATTTTCCGGAATATCGGCAGTATCAAGTTCGATCAGTATCAGCTCCATCAGCGACGGAGCCGAAGCCGGGGAGTTGGATAAAAATTCCTGTTTGCGGTCCCCGCCATCGTCATCACGGTTCCCGGGGAGCGGCAGTTCATCTGACCACCGGTCGCTTTCGGCAAGTGTCACTTCAAAACCGGATTCGTAATCATCTTCTCCGGCAGAATCTTTTTTCCTCTCATCCGGAACAGCCTCCACCGGTTCCGGCGGCAGTTCTTCCAGAACCGGATTGGAAACCAGCTCCTGCGCCAGACGGCTCTCCAACTCCTGCAGCGGCAGATGAAGCAGTTCCAGCCCCAACCGCTGCTGCATGGAAAGCGCAGTGGTCTGCTGCTGCGTCAAGCCGGTGTGCAGATGCTGTTCGACCATGGATAATCCTGTGTAATTATTATACCGCAAGTGCCTGTAATGCGGCGATCTCATCTTTCCATATCGTCTCATCCGGCGTTTCAAGGATCAAAGGAACTTTGTCAAAACGGCTGTCGGTCACGATACGTTTGAACAAATCGAAACCGAGATTGCCTTTGCCCAGTGATTCATGCCGGTCAAGACGCTGACCGAGTACCCCTTTGGCATCATTGAGATGCATACCGCGCAGCAGATCAAAACCGATGATGGAGCCGAAAGCGGAAAAACACTTTTCAAAACCATCTTCCGATGCCAGATCATATCCGGCGGCAAACGCATGGCAGGTGTCGATACACACCCCCACCCGTCCGGGACGGTCAACACATTCCAGCATCAACGCCAGCTGTTCAAAAGAGTAACCGAGATTGCTCCCCTGCCCTGCGGTATTTTCAAAGACCGCCGTCACGCCGGGAACCTCATCAAGAGCCTGTCGGACAGTTTCCCCGATGATGCGGCAGCCTTCTTCTTCACTGACCAGCTTCAAGGTACTGCCGGGATGAAAGTTCAACCGGTCAAGTCCGAGCTGACGGCAGCGGTCAAGTTCTTCAATAAAAGCGCGCAGTGCCCGCTGCCGTTTTCCGGGATCGGGCTGACCGAGATTTATCAAGTAGCTGTCGTGCGGCAGTATCTGTTCCGGGGCGTAGTTGAATTTCCGGCAGTTCTCTTTAAACGCGGAAATCTGTTCATCGCGGAACGGCGGTGCGCTCCACTGCCGCTGATTCTTGGTGAACAGTGCAAACGCCGTTGCTCCCAGCGCGGCGGCATTCAGCGGAGCGTTTTCCACTCCGCCGGAAATGGATACATGAGCACCGATATACTTCATCTTCTGTCACTCCGTAAACTTTATCACACCGATAACGTCAAGGAACGCGATGAACACCAGCACCGGAGTGACCAGACGGATAAAAAATCCCCAGATCACGGAAAAAGAGAACAAACTGACCTTCCGTCCGCCGGAACCGCCTTCGTCTTTGATTCCGGCAAGGCGCAGCCACAAATTGCCGTCGATGGCAGGGGAGGTTCCTTCCCGCAGTTCTTTGAGTGCCTTGCGCACACCCCAGGTCCAGCCGACGTAGACCGCCAGCATGAAACCGCACAACGGCAGCAGCCAGTTGCAGGCGAAGCTGTCCAGCATCCCGAACATGGAGCCGGAGAGGTCGTTATTCCACACTTTAAGCAAAAACGCATGCAAACGGGGGAAGTTGTTCCAGTTTGCCATGGATATTGAACACGCCACCGCGATGACCAGAATCATGGACAACGTCAGGCATATTGCCGGAGAGCGTTTCATTTTGAATTCATCCGTGAAGATCCGCACCGGCGGTTCCAGCAAACTCATTCCGCTGGTCAGCGCTGCGACCGAGATCATCATGAAGAAAAGTCCGTTCCACAGCCAGCCGCCGGGAAGTTGATTGAATGCCGCCGGAAGAATTTCATAAATAAGCACCGGACCGCTGGTCTCTTTAAAGCCCATGGCGAAAACAGCAGGAAAGATCGCCAGTCCCGCCATCATCGCCGCCGTCGTATCCAAAACCAGAATACTCACGGCAGACTGGACGATATTCTCCTTTTTGGAAAGATAACTGCCGTAGGTCAGCACGATACCCATGGCAAGGCTGAGTGAGAAAAAGGAGTGCCCCATCGCCGCGATAACGCTGTCGGCATTAAGCTTGGAGAAATCCGGAGACAAAAACCATTTGACCCCTTTCATCGCTCCCGGCAGTGACAAGCCCCGGCAGATGAGGACGATCAGCAGTACGAACAGCATCGGCATCAAAACTTTGCTCCAGCGTTCAATACCTTTCTGCACGCCGCTGAAAACCACACCGCCGCACAGCAGCAAAAACAAAATCGAACTGGCGATAACCCATCCCATCATACCGTTGGAAGCGGATGCGATCGGTCCCATTACCGCTTCTGCACCCGTTTGGTCATTGAAATTGAGCTGTCCGAGGAAGGCTTTGCCCATGTAAATCAATGTCCAGCCGCCGATCACCGCATAATATCCGGTGATGATGACCGGAATGACCATACCGCTGATGAATCCGACTGTTTTCCAACCGAACAGCAGTAAAGAAATTCCCGCAGTGAGGCAGAATGTACCGTAACCCCAGTATTTGAAAACCAGCAATATCACGCCGAGCGCCACCAGCAGTACGCCCAAGCCATCGGCAAAGATGGTTTTGGCTTTGGTCATTTTTGCAAATGCCCCGACTGCACTGCGCTGTGCCGCCCTGCCCAGAGTCAACTCTGCCAGCAGCAGCGGAAAGCCGACGAACAAGACACACAAAATGTAAAGTATGACAAATGCCCCGCCGCCATTCATGCCGCAGATAAACGGAAATTTCCAGATATTTCCCAAACCGATGGCTGAACCTGCTACCGCCAGAATGAAGCCCCAGCGGCTTCCCCAATGTTCTCTCATAAAAGTATTCTTTCGTTTTATATTGTTTTATTTTCCGCTGTTGAGGCGTACCAGTGCCTTTCGCAGCAAATTTTCTGTATTGCACTCATTTTCCGGAAGTTCAGCAAGCAGAGCGTTGATGCATTTATTGACGGCATCGCGCTTGAAGCCCAGCTGTTCCAGAGCGGCGCAGGCATCGGCGGCGGCACTGTTGCCGGGACCCGCCGGAGCGACGGCGGGGTCGCTGTTTTCCAACCGCCCTTTAAGCTCCACGACCAGACGTTCCGCCGTGCGCTTGCCGATACCGTTGATACGGCTCAACGCTTTGACATCACCGGCATCCACAGCGGAACAGAAGTTCGCCACCGGCATGGAACTCAGAACATTGAGTGCCAATTTGCCGCCGACACCGGAAACGTCGATAAGTTTACGGAAGAGCGCGCGTTCAGCTTTGTCGGCAAAACCGAACAATGTTATGGCATCCTCCCGCACCTGCGTGTGAACAAAGAGCTTCACACTGCCGCCTTCCAGCGGCAGTTTGTCAAAGGTGGACAGCGCGATGGACAACTCATAGCCCACGCCGTTCACATCCACCAGACAGGAGGAAAAATCCCTCTCCAGAAGTGTTCCGGACAGGAAACCGATCATTTGACCACCTCGATATCAAGGGAGATATCCATTGATCTGACGGAATGGGTCAGCGCGCCGGAGGAGACGAAATCGACACCCAGTTTGCCGATGCGTGGCAGACGTTCGATAGTGATGCCGCCGGAAGCCTCAAGTCTGGCACGCCCGTTGACGATCTTCACGGCTTCAGCCATCATCTCATCGGACATATTGTCCAGCATGATATATTCGGCACCGCTTTCAGCGGCTTCGCGCACTTCGTCCAAAGTATCGGTTTCAACTTCGATCTCCAGAGCAGGATAAGCCTGCCGCGCCCGCGCCACTGCCCGGGTGATGGCACCATCGCCTTCCAAAGCGGCAAGTTCCCGGTGGTTGTCTTTTATCATGATACGGTCAAAAAGCCCGATACGGTGGTTGGTCGCACCGCCGACAGCCACGGCGTACTTTTCCAGATTGCGGTAGCCCGGGGTGGTCTTGCGGGTATCCAGCACCACGCAATTGGTATCCTTGAGAGCTTCCGCATAACGCCGGGACATGGTGGCGACACCGCACATGCGCTGCAAAAAGTTGAGCGCAGTCCGTTCGGCGGTGATGATACCGCGCGCAGGACCGCTGATCTCCGCCAGAAATTCACCGCGCACACAGCTGTCGCCATCCTTTTTGAACGCGGTAAACGTGAGCGCAGGTTCGACCTTTTCAAAAACACGTTTGGCAACGTCAAGTCCGGCAAGCACCATAAAGTCCTCTTTGCACAGCAGCACGGCGCGGCTGACCGCATTTTCCGGCACGACCGACAAAGTGGTGGTATCTCCGGCACTGTCCAGATCTTCTTCCAGAGCCAGATCGATCAACAGATCCGCCCGTTTCCAGTCAATGGGAGTTACAAGATTTTTTTCGATACTCATAACAGTCACGTCCTTTATTGTATAACAAGATAAAATGCCTTTCAGAAAATATAACCTCTCAACGCCTTAAAATCAACCTTTACACTGCGCAAACAGCTTGAAAAAGTACTATTTAAACGGTATATTATATTGAAGCGGCAGAGTGTGCCGCCATGAATGAACAATTTTCCCAGAGGTTTTTTTATGTACGACTTCACCTGCGTCGATGCCCACGTCCACCCGTTTGTCCAGCCGGAAAGCAACATCGGAAGATACGGTACGCCCACTGATATGGCTGATATGGTGCGTCTGCTCAAACAGGCTGGGATCACACTCTGCTGCGGTTCGGTGGTGCGCTTCAACTGGTTCGCCTCTCCGCACTGGATACAGTTGTGCAACAAAGAGTGCTTCCAGTTGGCAGAGGAGTATCCGGATTTTCTCATCCCGGGGCTGCTCATCCACGCCGCGTTCCCGGAAGAATCGTGTGCCGAGATCGAAAAATACCATGCCACGGGAAAACTTCACTGGATCGGTGAGATCGTTCCTTATACCACAGGGACGTTTAACTATGCCATTGAAGAACTTTTTCCTGTTTACGAACTTGCCGCATCATTGAATTTGCCCATAAATATCCATCCCGTCAACGCTTCAGATGTGGCAAAGGTTGCGGAAAACTTTCCCAAACTCAACGTTGTAATGGCACATCCCGGAGAAAAAGACCCCTATCAGGAAAAGATCGACTTGATGAAGAAGCTTCCCAATTTGCACCTTGATTTGAGTGGAACCGGAATGTTCCGCTGGGGTATGCTCCAGTACGGAGTCAAGCAGCTGGGAGCTGAACGTTTTCTTTTCGGCTCGGACTTCCCGGTCTGCAACGCGGCGATGAACCGCGCGGCGGTGCTGTCGGAAAACCTCAAAGATTCCGACCTTGAATCGATCTTCTCCGGCAACTTCCGCCGCCTGACTTCACTCTGAGTTGCGGACATTTCCATGCTATGACGAAACGGGTTTTCAAAGCTGCCTTCGTAAGTTCCCTGCCGGTGCTTATGGGATATTCAGCCATGGGCATGGCGGCAGGTATCCTGCTTGCCGGAACGGTGAAACTGAAATTTCTGCCGTTCTGGGCATTTTTGAGCAGCGGGATAAATATTTCCGGAGCCTTGCAGTTCATCATGGTGAACTGGACGGAAGCCCTTCTGCCGTTGACTCAGGTCGCATTGCTCACCTTCTGCCTCAACGTCCGCTACGCGATGTACGGCTTTTCCCTGATTGAAAAATTCCGCCCGCTCCCCTGGCTCAAACGCGGTTACCTCATCTGGAGCCTGACCGATGAAACCTACGCGCTGGAAGTCGATTCCGCCGCCCGTACTCCGGCAGGGGAAAACCAGTTGGACTTCTGTCTGGGAGTCGCGTTTCTCGACCACCTCTACTGGCTCATCGGAGTCACCGCCGGAGCGGTCATCGGAGCGGCACTGCCGTTCGACAGCAGAGGTATCGACTTCGCAATGACGGCACTTTTTCTGGTGGTGCTGACCGACCAGTGTCAAAGCAAAATAAACCGGCTCAGTGCGGCTGTCGGGATAATTTCAGCGATTTGCGGCAGGGTGTTCTTCTCCACCTCAAATATGCTGATACCGGCAATGGTGATGATGGGAGCGGTGTTCATCATTTTCCGGGGGAAATTTGAACGTAAACCGGAGCAGAAGGAGGGTGAAGAATGAGCAGAGAAACCTACTTTCTGTGTATGACTCTCACTGCCGGAGTGGTCACGATCGCACTGCGGGCATTCCCGTTTCTGATGTTCAGCGGCAACCGTCCGGTGCCGCCGGTCATCCGTTATATCGGCAAAGTTCTGCCTCCGGCGGCGATCGCCATGCTGATAGTCTATTGTTACTGTTCGGCATATCAGGACAAAAGTTTTGCTTCCGGCGGCTTCGGACTTCCGGAACTTGCCGCCTCCGTGCTGGTGGTCGCGCTCCAGTTCTGGAAGCGCAATCCGCTGCTCTCCATCATTTCCGGAACCATACTCTACATGGTCATCGTCCAGAATTTTGTGTAACATCCTCCCGCGTTTGCCGCACGATACATCCGCCGGTCAAGCTCAAGGCGGTGTACGATATCCGCGAGATCCACGAGATCTGACAAAACCTTTTTTTGAAAAATCATGGGATATCTGTGAAAATAAGTGATTTTTTGGGTGTTTCCGGCTTGAAAAATAAGTTAGTCTGTGCTAATTTATAACATAAGCAAAAATATCAATGAAAGGTTTTGTCCGATGAAAACACTCAAAAATGCCGCCGTCGGCGAGAAGGTCAAAGTGTGCCGCATCAACGGTACCGGTCCCCTTCAACGCCGCATGATGGACCTCGGTCTGCTCAACGGGACCGAGATTTTCGTCCGCAAAGTCGCCCCCCTCGGAGACCCCATGGCGATAAATGTAAGGGGCTACGAACTTTCCCTCCGGAAATCAGAAGCCGACGTCATCGTCATCGAATAATTTTTCAAGAGCAGGATCACCGTTTATGCCGATAAAACTTTCTCTTGCCGGAAATCCCAACAGCGGCAAGACCACGATGTTCAACACCCTCACCGGAAGCGATCAGCGGGTCGGCAACTGGCCCGGAGTGACCGTCGAACGCAAAGAGGGTAAACTCAAGGGCAATGCTGACGTCATCGTTCAGGATCTGCCCGGAATCTATTCGCTCTCACCTTACACGCTTGAAGAGGTCGTTTCCCGCAACTACCTCATCACCGAACAGCCTGACGTCATAATCAACATCGTCGATGCCACAAATATCGAACGGAATTTGTACCTGACCACTCAGCTCACTGAACTCGGCATCCCGGTCGTTATCGCCCTTAATATGTTCGATGACCTGACCAGACGCGGAGATAAAGTCGACCTCGAAAAGCTGGGAAAACTTCTCGGCTGTACCATCATCCCCACATCCGCCGTCCGCAACACCGGCTGTCAGGAGGCGGTGGACAAAGCGGTTTCCCTTGCCGGCAAAGAGTTTCCGCACATCCATTGTTTCAACGGAGATATCGAAAACGCTCTGATCGAAATCGAATCTCTGCTCCCGGCTATCCCCGCCTCCCGCTGGTACGCAGTGAAACTTTTTGAACGCGACACCAAAGCCGCCCAGACACTCACTTTATCCGATGATACTGCAAAAAAAATCGAAGAGATCATCGCCCGTACCGTCAGAAACGGCTGTTCCCCGGAGGAGATCATCGCCCGCGAGCGTTACGACTTTATCAGCAAAGCCGTCAATGCGAGTGTCACCAAAGCTCCGGCGGCACTCGATCCCACCGCGCGGATAGATTCCATTGTGACCAACCGCTTTCTTGCGCTGCCCATCTTCGCAGCAGTAATGTTTCTCGTTTACTATGTTTCCATCACCACCATCGGCACCATGGGAACAGATTGGGTGAACGACGTCCTTTTCGGAGAGATCATTCCGGAATTTGTTTCCGGTTTGCTGGAAAAAGCTCACACCGCATCCTGGCTGCAGGGGTTGATCGTTGAAGGCATTATCGGCGGCGTGGGCGCAGTTCTGGGCTTTCTGCCGCAGATGCTGGTGCTTTTTCTCTGCTTATCGTTTCTGGAGGATTGCGGTTATATGTCGCGGGTCGCCTTTATCATGGACCGGGTATTCCGGAGCTTCGGACTTTCCGGAAAGTCCTTCATCCCGATGCTGATCGCCACCGGATGCAGTGTTCCCGGCATCATGGCATCGCGTACTATCGAAAACGAAAGCGACCGGAGGATGACCGTCCTCACCACCGGATTCATCCCCTGCGGTGCCAAACTTCCGGTCATCGCGCTGATCGCCGGAGCGTTGTTCAACAACGCGGCATGGGTGGCGACCTCCTGTTATCTTTCCGGTATCGCGGCAGTCGTCATCTCCGGAATGATACTGAAGAAAACCCGCCTCTTTGCCGGTGATCCGTCGCCGTTCATCATGGAACTGCCCTCCTATCACCTGCCGTTGTGGAGCAGTGTTCTGCGTACCACCTTGCAGCGGGGATGGAGTTTTGTCCGGAAAGCGGCGACCATCATTCTGCTTTCCACCGTCATCATCTGGGTACTGCAAAATTTCAACTGGCATTTCCGGATGGTCGATGCCAACGACTCCATGCTCGCCTCCATCGGTTCGATGCTTTCTCCGCTTTTTGCGCCGCTGGGCTGGGGCAACTGGCGGGCGGTGGTGGCGACACTTACCGGTTTGATCGCCAAAGAAAATGTTGTCGGCACTCTTGGAGTGTTGTACGGAGTTGCGGAGGCGGCGGAAGACGGCAGTGAATACTGGGAGCTGCTGCGGCGGGACTATTCCAAGCTTGCGGCATACAGTTTCCTGATTTTCAATTTGCTCTGCGCGCCCTGTTTCGCCGCAGTAGCCGCCGTGCGCCGGGAGATGATGTCCGCCCGCTGGACACTCTTTGCGCTCGGATACCAGACCGCGTTTGCCTTTATCACCTCGCTGCTCATCTACCAGTTCGGAAAGTTCTTCATCTCCGGTGTTTTTGAATGGCAGGGAATGGTTCCGGCGATCATCCTCTCCGGCGTTGTCCTCTATCTTCTCTTCCGCAAAAACAAATTTGCCCGCACGCAGGACAGCAACGCTGTGGAACTTCACGGAGAAGAGTTGAAATGACCTGGGGAAACCTTATCGCCGGAACGGTGGTCGTTCTGATGATCGCGGCGGCACTGACCACCGTTATCCGCCGGAAAAAGCGCGGCGGATGCGTCGGATGCGATGAATGCCGCCGCGACTGCACTTTCCGTAAACCGGAAAAATAGTCCACAGCTGTCCCATAAAAATCAAACCTTCGGCGGCGCATTGCGGGCAATCCTGGCGGCAAGTCTGCGGACTCCGGCAAAGTCGGGTGCGTGAGTGCGATCTTTGCAAAATCCGGCAAAATCACTTTTTGAAAATCAGAAATTTCTCTGCGCAAACAGTGATAAAAAACACTGTTTGCGAGAAATCATGGAATATCTGTGTAAATAGTCTGTTCCGAATCTCCACGTCCGGAAAACTCCAAAATCGTTTTATATGGCTTGAAAAAAAGCACTTCAAGTGCTATATTATTATGATTTTATTGAACATAAACATCGGAGTAAAAAACCATGGCATTCAAAAATATTTCCAATCAGGTCGACTTCCCGGCAGTGGAAGAAGAGGTCTTGCAGTTCTGGAAGGAGAACAACACCTTCGAAAAATCCATGGAGCAGCGCAAAGACGGCGAAGAATTCGTCTTTTATGACGGCCCTCCGTTCGCCACCGGTCTTCCCCACTACGGACACCTGCTCGCCGGTACCATCAAGGACGTCGTTCCCCGCTATCAGACCATGCGCGGAAAGTATGTCGAACGCCGCTTCGGCTGGGATACCCACGGTCTCCCCATCGAAGCTCTCGCTCAGGATGCCCTCGGCATTTCCGGAACCTACGAGATCAAAAAATTCGGCATCGACAAATTCAACGAACAGTGCCGCTCCATGGTTCTCCGCTATGTCGACGACTGGCGCAAAACCGTCACCCGCATGGGCCGCTGGGTCGACTTTGACAACGATTACAAAACCATGGAGCCGCGCTTCATGGAGACCATCTGGTGGATCTTCAAGCAGCTCTGGGAACAGAACCGGGTCTACAAATCCTACCGCATCATGCCGTACAGCTGGAAACTTTCCACTCCGCTGTCCAACTTTGAAGCCGGCAGCAACTACAAAGACGTTCAGGACCCCGCCGTCACCGTCCGTACTCCGGTACTCTCCGGCAGTGATCCTGCCTGGGGAAAAACCTATCTGCTGATCTGGACGACCACCCCGTGGACTCTTCCCGAAAACCTCGCCATCTGCGCCGGTGCCGCGATCGACTATGTCGTCGTCCGCGACCTCACCGACAACGAAAAGGCATGTTATGTCATGGCAGAAGCCCGGGTTTCCACGCTCTTCAAGAAAGAGGAAGATTTTGAGATCGTCGCCAGAATGAAGGGTGATGCCCTCAAAGGCTGGACTTATGAGCCGCTCTTCCCCTACTTTGCCGAATACAGCAAAGAGGGTGCGTTCCGTGTTCTCAACGATGACTACGTCAGCACCGGCGACGGTGTCGGTCTGGTCCATCAGGCTCCGGCATACGGCGAAGACGACTTCCGCGTCTGCAAAGAAGCCGGTATCAACGTCATCGTCGACCCGCTGGATGCCTCCTGCAACTTTACCGACAAGATCCCCGAATATGCCGGACGCTTCTGCAAAGATTGCGACAAAGATATCATCAAACGGCTCAAAGAAGAGGGCAAACTGGTACATCAGGCGACCATCACCCACAGTTATCCCTTCTGCGACCGTACCGATACTCCGCTGATCTACCGCGCCATCGAAGCGTGGTATGTCAAAGTGGAAGACCTCCATGAACGCCTTGCCGGAAACAACTCCGTTGTCCGCTGGCAGCCTGATTATGTCGGAACCAAACGTTTCGGCAACTGGCTGCTCAATGCCCGCGACTGGAACATCAGCCGCAACCGTTTCTGGGGTTCCTGCATCCCCGTCTGGATCAACGATGAAGACCCGGAAGACCGTATCTGCGTCGGCAGTGTTGCCGAACTCGAAGAGCTTTCCGGCGAAAAGGTCACCGACTTGCATAAACACTTTGTCGACAAGATCGTCATCCGCAAGGACGGCAAAACCTACCACCGTACTCCGGAGGTGCTGGACTGCTGGTTTGAATCCGGTGCCATGCCC
>JAFVZN010000104.1 GCA_017508135.1 Lentisphaeria bacterium
CGGACACGATACTTTCACTCCGGAGAGCTTCAACGGCTTCTGTATGAAGCAGATCATTTTTGAAGGCAAAGCCGCTCACGGCGGTCTGCGTCCCTGGGATGGTATCAATGCCGCAACGATGGCACGGCAGGCGTTGAATATGATCGACTCACAGCGGGACACGTTTGATGATAAAGACAGTGTTCGCATTCACGGTATCATCTCCGATGGCGGCAACGCCGTCAACGTGGTTCCGGCGCGGGCGGAGCTTGAACTTCAAGTGCGTGCCAAAACTCCGGAAGCGGTGAAAAATGCCTGTGCCGTGGTCGACCGCTGTATTCGCGGTGCGGCGATGGCTTTCGGCGGCAAAGTCACCATCACCAACCTCGGCGGTTACATGCCGTACCGCAGCTGCCCGGAACTCAACGCCGTCCATGCAGAGAATTTAAAGCTGCTCAACGGCGGAATTCTGACCAACTTCGGTCATCGCGGTTCTTCGACAGATATGGGTGATGTCAGTATGCTTATGCCGGCACTGCACGCGTATTGTGCCGGATTTTCCGGTTCTCCCCATGCCAAAGATTTTGTGGTGAGCGATCCGGAAAAAGCCTATATCGATGGAGCCAAACTGCTGGCGATGGATGCGGTTTCCTTTCTCGCCGACGGTGCGGAAAAGGGAAAAGAGATCGCGACACTGCCTGCCGTGATGGATAAAGAAACTTATTTCAAATACAAAGAAATTTTTACATCAAGTGAGGAGTACGATTATGATCAAGCGTGAAGTCGTTACCGATGCCATGTACAATGCCATCCGGCTCGGCGCGACCAGGATGCCGCCGGATATCCGTGCCGCATTGCAGCGTGCACTGGAAGAAGAACAGGATCCCATGGCTAAAAAACATCTGGAGATCAGTTTGCAGAATGCCGACCTTTCTGAAAAAGGCAACGGTCTGGTCTGCGCCGATACCGGTTTCCCCATGTTCTTTGTCCATGCCGGAAAAGATACGGTCATCGAAGGCGGTTTCAACACCTTGAAAGCGTGTGCTGAAGAGGCTGTTGCCCGCGCCACCGCAGAGTGTTTTCTGCGCCCGACGATGGTTCATCCTTTGACCCGGAAAAATCCCGGCGACAACATCGGTCCCGGAATGCCCAAAATGGAACTGATTTTCGACCGGGAGGATGACGGCATGGAAATCATCGCGGCTCCCAAAGGCGGCGGTTCTGAGATTTTCGGAACATTTTACCGTATGATGTTCCCTGCTGACGGCGAAGCCGGAATCAAAAAGTTTGTTATTGAATGTATCAAGGATGCCTGTTATGCCGGAAAAGTTTGTCCTCCGGCGATCATCGGTGTCGGTATCGGCGGTACAGCCGACTTGTGCATGGGGCTTGCTAAAAAAGCTGCTTTGCTGCGCCCCATCGGTTCCCGCCATCCCGATCCGGAAGTTGCCCGGTTGGAAAAAGAGTTGTATGATGCCGCGCGTAAACTCGGTATCGGTCCCATGGGGTCACGGGGAATCAATGCTGTTCTTGCCATCAATCTTGATATCGCCGTTACCCACACGGCGGCGTTGCCGGTCGCTGTCAATGCCCAGTGTCTGGTCGGCCGCCGCTGGGTTGCAAGGATCGATGGAAGCGGAAAAATCAACTACACTGGAGAATTGTGAAAATGCGTGATATAAAACTTCCAATGAGCGAAGCGGATGCCAAATCTTTGAAGTTGGGTGAAATGGTCACTGTCAGCGGTCTGCTCTTCACCGGGCGCAGCCGGCTGCACATCCGTGCGGTCGAAGATAATATCGTTCCGCCGATAGATTACGAAAAAATCAACTGCTTCTTTCACGTCGGCCCGGTTATGCGTCAGAATGGTGATGAGTGGGAAGTCGTCAGCTGCGAACCAACCAGTTCCATCCGTTTTGAGCGTTACGGTGCCGACGTGGTGCGGAAGTTCAAACTTCGCACCCTGATCGGTAAAACAACCATGGGACCGCGTACAGCAGAAGCATTGAAAGAAACCGGTGGCGTGTATCTGACCAAGATCGGCTTGAGCGGCAATGCGCTGCGCGGGCAGGTGAAAAAGGTTCACGATGTCCATTTTCTGGAAGAATTGGGCAAAACGGAGTGTACCTGGATCTATGAAGTTGAGAACTTCGGTCCCTTTTTCGTCGCTATTGATGCGGAGGGAAACAACTACTTTGAAGAGCTTGCCCGGGAAGCCGATGCCAAAATGCCGGAGATCGAAGCTGAACTCGGCATCCCCGGAGATTACACTTACACCGAGGTGAATGGATGAAAGAGCCGATCCGTTATCTGTCGCTGTGCGGACTTCTGGGTTACGGATATTCCCCGGTGAGTCTGGAAAATGCTCTCAAAGAGAAGCTGGATTTTGTCGGGGTCGATGCCGGTTCCACAGACCCGGGACCATATTATCTCGGCAGCGGCAAAGGTTTTGTAAAAAGACTTCAGGTCAAGCGTGATCTGGCGTTGATACTGCCGCATATAAAAGAGCGCAACATCCCGCTTATCATCGGCAGTGCCGGTGGTTCCGGTGCCCGGCCGCATGTCGAAAGTGTACTGGATATCATCGGTGAAATTTGCCGTGAACAGCAGCTTTCTTTCAAAACGGCGGTGATATATTCCGATTTGCCGGTGGAATTTCTCCGGAAGGCGGCGGATGGTCACCTCTTTCCCTGCGGCGGCTCGCCGGAGTTCGCTCCGGAAAAAACGGAACGGTTGTGCAATCCGGTCGCGCAGTTCGGTACCGAGCCGATAATCGAAGCGTTGAAAGGTGGTGCCGGGATCATCGTTGCCGGACGCTGCTGTGATACTGCGGTTTTTGCCTCTTATCCCATTTGGAAAGGTTTCGATCCCGGTCTTGCACTCCATGCCGCCAAGATCGCTGAATGCGGGGCGTTGTGCGCCCGTCCGGTCGGTGCCAACGATTCGCTGGTCGTGGAGATGTATGAAAATTACTTCACCGTCGAACCGCCCAATCCGGCGCGGTGCTGTACCCCGGATTCCGTAGCGGCACATTCACTTTATGAGCAGCCGGATCCGAATTGTTTTTATGAACCCGAAGGAAAGATCGACTTGAGCGGATGTTCCTTTGAAGCATTGTCGGAGCGCAAGGTGAAAGTTTCCGGCAGTACGCTGATCCCGGCAGAAAAGGTCACCACCAAACTTGAAGGCGCAGAGCAGGCGGGCTTCCGTTCCATCACCATCGCCGGATTGCGTGACCCCTCCGCGATAAAACATCTTGCAGAAATCGAAGCCGGTGTCCGTTCCGCAGTTGCGGAATCGGCGACATTTGTTAAGCCGGGTGAATACTCGCTGCGTTTTCTCCGTTACGGTGTCGATGCGGTGACCGGTGCCAATGAAGCTCCGGAAGAAAATTTTCCCCGGGAAGTCGGTTTGGTTATTGAAGCGATCGCGCCGTCGCAGGAGCAGGCGGATGCTCTGATCGGTCTGGCGCGTTCCAAAGCACTGCATCAGGGGTTCCCGGAACGCAAGGCGACGGCGGGGAATCTGGCGTTTCCCTTTTCTCCGTCTGACTTTTCCGGCGGTGCGGTGTATGAGTTTTCGCTCTATCACCTGACCGATCTGCCGATCGAATTCAACGTGGAAATGAAGGTGATATCATGAGAGTGTACGATGAAGCATTTGTCTGCCGCAGTAAAAACGCCGGACCTTTTCAGGTGACGATCGACTTGATGTTTTCTACTGCGGAGAAGTTTCATAAGGTGTTGTCCTCCGCGAATTTCACTGCGGAAAAGATCGCTGAACTTTATCATGTTTCTGCTGATAAAGTGGCAATAAAACCCTTTGAACGCATCCTTACTGTCAAGGTCGTACTTCCGCGCAGCAGTTCGAGCGGTGCGCCGCTTGATTCGGATGTTTACGGCAGCCAGCAGCATTTCCCTTTGGGGGATTTGGAGATATAACGGAGCGTTCTCGCTTGCTCCCGCGAGCCTTGTCAGCGGACGTCGGCTCGGTCGAGGACAGCAGTCCACTCCCTCGTCGCCGCCTTGACAAAACTCCCGGATAGCGGCGCGATAACGCTCCTTGCCTGCGGGCTTTTGCGCCTGTCGCCGGGCTGCCGCCCGGCAGGCGTGATATACGGAGTGTTCTCGCTTGCTCCCGCGAGCCTTGCTCCTGCGCCGATGTGGTCGAGGACGTTGAGTCCACTCCCTCGTCGCCGCCTTGACAAAACTCCCGGATAGCGGCGCGATAACGCTCCTTGCCTGCGGGCTTTTGCGCCTGTCGCCGGGCTGCCGCCCGGCAGGCGAGGGGTAGTTTTTGTTTTATGAGCGGCGCGATAACGCTCCTTTGTCGCTGGCGTGGGCGCCTGTCGCCGGGCTTTCGCCCGGCAGGCGAGGGGTAGTTTTGTGACTCCGGCAACTTTTGTCCGACACGTCCGACACGTCCGACTGCCGCTACTGCTTCAAGTTGCACTACGCAGTGCGCCAGCTGCCAGCTGCAGTTGGTTTGCACGGGGCACGCCGCCCTCCATTCGCGCCCCACGGGTCATTTCTTCGGGATGGTCATGGCGAAGAGTGTGTTGCAGATTGCCATGATCGCGGAAAAGACAAAGAGGTGTTCCACTCCGAATTTCATCCATATCCAACCGCCGATGGGCGCGGAGAGAATCGCTATCAGGTGGTTGATGGATATGCCGGTCGAAAGCGTGGAGGTCAATTCATCCTGGGTGTCAGCCAGCGAGCGGACGTAAATGTTGGTTGCCAAACTCGTGGTACTGATGATCGCATCCAGAAGAAAGTTTATGCTTACCACCCAGAACGCAATGTGTGCCGGAAAAAGTTTGCCGGCAAACCCGTAGAGCAGACAAACCACGGTCAGTATCACCGTGTCCCAGATCATTGTGTTGCGATAGCCCCAAAAATCGGTGAGTTTGCCGATCGCCGGTGCCGCAAAGATGTTGACAAAGGCGCAAATCCCCAGCAGCAGTGCCATTTGCGCCGTGGAAAAATCATATTCCCGGATCAGCACATACGGAGCAAAGGTGAGAAAAATCTGCTTTCTCGCACCGTAAAAAAGTTCGAGCGCGTAAAATTTGGAAAATTTCCGGTTGAAGTAGAGGCGGGGACGCTTGGACGGCGTGGTTTTAACTGATTTCGAGAATGTACTGACCGTACTTGCCAGCATCAGCAGAGCTATCAATATCCACAAAACGTTGAAGAGCATCTCTTCGCTCTGATGGAAAAATTTGGAACCTGCATAAAAAATCAGTGCCACCAGCAAACTGCCGGATACCGTACCGAAATTCATCACACTGGTCAGGAATCCCAGCGATTGTCCGGCGCAACCGGGGTGTGCCAGCTGCATCGCAACGGCTGAACGTATCGGCATCACCAGATGTTCACCCATGCTCCAGATCATGATGAAAGCCACCACGGCAATCTTGTCAGCCGGAATCAGCAGCAATATTGCTCCCAGCATGGAGATGGTCGTCCCCAGACGGATGACCTTCCAATCGCTGACTTTGTGAAGCAGCGCAAGAAGAAATACCAGTGCCAGACCCGGCAGTTCCCGGAAGAACTCCAGCCATCCCCGTTCCACGCTGTCCATGTGGTGGATGTCGGAAAGGAAGTTGTTCATGGCAGCAGCAAAGCAGCCGATGCCGATGCCCCAGACCAGAATGCTGAAAAAGAATGCTCCGGCACCGGAGTCGGGACGAAAAGTATTTTTGATATTCATTATTTTTGCTTCCTTTTATGTGTGAAGCGCATAATGTATCACACATAAAGAACTTTTTCAAGATGGAAACAAAAAAACGCACCCGAACGCGGGCGCGTTTTTTATTATATCGCTTCAGCGTAAAAAAACTACCGGCTGCGCCGGTATGTTGCCGAATAGCTTCAGCTTCAAGTTTAAAAAAAGTAAACCCCGTGCTATGTTATGTTTGGTTCGCCAACCAACATAAATCGCAAGGAGTTTAC
>JAFVZN010000003.1 GCA_017508135.1 Lentisphaeria bacterium
ATGAATGATGTTGAAGCCTTGGAATATGTAAAGCGCACCCGGCCGGCAGCAGCAGTACCGATGCACATAGGATTGTTTGCTGAAAACACAGCTGATCCGTCAGGATTCATATCCGGATGTATTGCCCTCGGAATAAGTTCATTCAGTATGATCCCCGGAAAACCGTTCACACTGTGACCGCCCCGCATAACCGCACCGGTTTTGCTGAAACATATCCTCAGTGCCGGATTTCCTGAAGTACAACAAGACCACTTGGCGTCAGAAGGTATTTCTTCCGGGGGGTGGGCCTTCCGGTACAGGAAAACCTCTTTCTCCCCCGGCATCCGGCTTTTACTTGCTGCCGGTCATACCCATTTTTTTGCCGACGACGTAAGTTCCGACGTTGTCGCCTGCCACGTTGCAGGCGGTTTCAAACATATCGAGCAGCGGGTTTATTCCCAATGCCAGAGCGATGATGGTGGACATCTGGCTCTGGCTGATATTCAAACAGCCCAGTGCCAGGAAAAGCAGGAAGATGCTGCCGCCGGGAACACCGCCGGCACCAACGGAGGCGAACACCACTCCGATGACCAGCAGAAAGATCTGGGAAAAAGTCATGTCGATACCGAACATATTCGCCGCCAGCACCGCAAACACCGGAAGGTGGACACAAACTCCATCCATATTCACTGTCGCCCCCAGAGAAAGGGTAAACCCGGCAAGTTCTTTGCGGACTTTAAGTTTCTCCTGCGCGGTACGCAGCGACACCGGAAGCGTTGCCGCGCTGGAACGGGTGACCAATGCCGTAAGAACAGGTTCCCGCAACGCCCAGAGGATGGGGTAAGGATTTTCCCGGCAGATGATCCAGATAAAGAGCGGATAGCAGACAAGAAGCATCAGGAGAATCCCGCAGATAACGCACAACGCGACCTGAAGATAAGAGTTGAACAGCGATATACCGTAAACTGCGAAGCTGGATGCGGTCAGGGCAAAAACTCCGATGGGGAAGTAGAGCATCACCCATTCGATGATCTTGAAGGTCGCTCTCTGCAAGGCTTCGATAGTTTCCAGGAGGGTACTCATCAGTTTCCGGGTGCGTTCATCTTCCGCGTTGTCGGTGACACTGCGGATCGCCAGACCGAAAATTATCGCGTAGACGATCACCGGCAGGAAATCACCTTTTGCCAACGCCTGAAACGGATTGGCAAAGAGGCTGTAAATGATGTTCAAAAAGGCGTTGCCGGAAGAGGCGGCGTTGTTTGTCAGCTCTGAAACTTTGCCCAGCAAACCTTCGGCAAGTTCGTCGGCGCGGGTGAGTTTGGGACTGAACGCAAACGCGGTAAAGGTTCCGAAGATCGCAGAAAAGAGCGATGTGCAGAAGAACCAGATGCAGACCCAGATGCCCATTTTGCCGAAAGTTTTCAGCGGCAGATTGGCAGTACCGTGGACGATGGAGAAGAAGATGATCGGAATGACGATCATTTTAAGCATATAGACCAGCACATTGCCGAATGGTGACACAATATCGACAATGCTGCTGAGAACATCGCTTCCGTATGCGTTACCGATTTTATAAATCACCAGTCCGGCGATACAACCGGTGACAAAGGCGGCAAGGTTGAGGTAAATAAGCGGAATTTTTTTGTACCATGAAAAAATGTTCATTCTGTTCTCCTGAATTTACTTTTTGTTAAAGAGGCAATTGCAAAAGTCATTCGAAAGAAATGGAAAAATCAACGTTGATGAGATCGAAGCGGCAGTTTGAGGCGGCTACTTGATAAGTAACCTGCCGAAAACGCTCCGCTTTAAGATCGCGACGATGATTTTCAAGAGTTTTTGAGGACTTTAGGAATTACCTCTGAAGTTCAACTGTGAAATAATTATTGCCATAAAAATCACCGCGCAACCGGAAAACTCCCGTGGAGACATGACTTCCCCCAGAAATATCCAGCCGCCGAGAACCGCAAAGACCGATTCCAGACTCATCAGCAGCGTTGCTGTCACCGGATGGAGATACTTCTGCGCGACCATCTGCAAGGTGAACGCTATCGCACTGGAACCGATACCGCAGAACAACCAGAAAGGCAGTGCGCCGGAGATCTTTTCCCACTGCCAGTCGCGGCTGAAAATCAATGCCGCCAGCAGTGTTACCGCCGCTGTCACGGCGAACTGCACCGTTGACAGACGGACACAATCGCACTGTGCGGCATAACGGTCGATCACCAGAATATGGAACGAGTACAAGAGCGCGCAAATGATGACCAGCCATTCCCCCAGGCCGATATTGCCGATGCCGCCGCAGAGCAGATATGCTCCGGACAACCCCATAACGACAGCGAGCCACATAACGAAGGAGGTTTTCCGTTTGAAAAACACTCCCAGCACCGGGACGATAACGATGTAAAGCGCGGTGAGAAAACCGGTCTTCCCGGCGGAGGTGTAAAGCAGCCCGAATTGTTGAAAAACGCTGGCAGCGGCGAGAATGACACCGCACCAGATACCGCCGGTGACAAGCTCCTTTTTCTGCTGCGGAGTTCGGGCATCCCCCCACAGTGAAACCCGCCGGCAGCGGACAAGGTCGATCACGGCGACCACCACCGCCAGTGACAGCAGTGCCGTCGCTGAACGCATGGCGGAAAACAGCATCGGGTCGACAAATTCCATGCCCTTGCTTTGCGCGGAAAATGCCATCCCCCAGATCACCGTAGCGGTGACCATAGCAACGGAACCCCAAAACTTTTTCATAACAGAACTACCCTGTATCGCAGCGGTATTGATCTCAATCGCAACTGTACTTTTCAAACAAAACAGCTCCCGTCGGCACGGGAGCTGAAAACAGATCACAATACCGGTCAGTTATCTTTTTTCCTGGTTTCCGGTTTCGGGAAAACCGCGAACACAACCGCAAGAATCAGGAAGAAATATCCCCAGTTGGAGAGAATTTTGTTCTGTTCTGCGTTGTTCATACCGGTAATGATATATCGGGTGTTCCAGACGATTACCCTGGCATTTTTGTAAGTAGCATAGCTGCTTTGCCCGACACTGACACTGCCGTCGTAAGATGAATTGCTGCTTTCGGGATAGTCCCCCCGGGGCGTATCCCCGAACAGTACCATGCAGGTTACGATAGCGAACATGATGAACGCCAGAAGCAGACTTACTCCGGAAGCGATCATCTTGAAAAGCATGAAGTTGAACGGAGCTTTCGGCTTCGGAGGCATTGGCGCACCGGGAACCATGCCGGGGCTCATCTGCGGCGGAACGGGCGCACCGGGAGCCATCTGCGGTGCGGGAGGAACGGGCGCACCGGGAGCCATCTGCGGTGCGGGAGGAACGGGCGCACCGGGAGCCATCTGCGGTGCGGGAGGAACG
>JAFVZN010000105.1 GCA_017508135.1 Lentisphaeria bacterium
CAGCCGTTCCGGCTTTCTCCCCGCCGGACTCCCCTCTTTTCCAGTTCCCCGTCGCGCGCAACGTTTGCTGGTATTTTCCTTCGATTACAGCGCCTGCGGTCAGCCGATTGTATCGTCTGACCTCGCGGCTTACTGCTCGGCGGCAACCGCCTCGCATCACTATTTCAAGACGAGGTTTTGCAGCAGCCCCATTTTTCTTTTTGCGACCAACGGGAGCAAAAAATACTCCGCTTTTCGCGGAAGGGGTGGGGTGTGGGGAGGGGAAACCATCTTTTCTCGTGAAAAGAGGGTTTCCCCTCCCCGCAAATCTGACCGCTCTTCAGATAAAGATGTTTTCGGCGTCGGCTTTTGAAATTTTTACGGAGCGGTCGCCGATGCGGAGGAGCAAGTGGCTTTTATCCAGCGGCATACCGCAGGAAACGACTTTATCTCCGATGGAGAGTTCCAATTTTTCCGGATGTTTGATGTTACGTCCGATTTTGATGATTTCGGCGGTACTTCCGGTTTCGAGAGTATCCAGAGTCCGGAACTTGTGCTGTTTGGATTCCATAAGCTCCATGGCATCGGAAAGAAAGGTTCTCAATGCCGCGGCATCGGAACGTTTTTCAATGGCCTCAGAAAACAGTATGAAGCGGCTGACAGTGGCTTCATCTATCAGGTGTTCCAGATGGCAGGCGGCTTCACTGGCTCCTTTTTCCGGCATACCGAGAATGTCCACAAAAAAACGTTTCAACACCTGGTGACGGGCGGCGACTTCTTCGGCGACACGCCGTCCGTCTCCGGTCAGGACCACCGGATAATGGGTATTGTAAACGATATAACCCATCTCCGCCAGCTGCCGGAGCGCGCTGGTGACGGAGGGCATTTTCACCTTGAGCTTTTCCGCGATCTCTTTGGTATGGGCGTGTCCATCGACGGCACACAGCTCCGAAATCGCTTCCAGGTAATCTTCCAGACTTTCGGTCAATATCTTTGCCATAATCCTACTCCTGCTGCGCCCGGGCGTAATAACCGGCGGTAAAAGCGATCCCCTCCTCAAAGGAGAAGCGGGGACAATACCCCAGAATATCATGCGCTTTTGCGGTCGATGCCAGCGAAAAACGGACATCTCCCGGGCGTTCCGGCCCGTGAACGGCATTTATTCCGGCGATCACCGGATCATATTCAGCCAAAGCCGCCCGCAACGCGGCGAACAGCGTATTGAGATCAAAAGATCTGCCGCATCCGACATTGAACACATTTCCCGCCGCCTCCGGAACCGACAACGCCAGTATATTGGCGTTGACCACGTTTCCGATAAAGGTGAAGTCGCGCGAAATGGAACCGTCACCGTTGATGACCGGAGCCTGATGTGCCAGCAGCATTTGGGCAAACCTGGGAATAACTGCCGCGTATGCTCCTGCCGGGTTCTGCCGCATACCGAAGACGTTGAAGTAGCGCAGTCCGACGATTTCAAGACCGTAGACCTTTCCGAAATTTTCCGCAAAGAGTTCACACGCTGCTTTGCTTGCGGCGTAGGGTGACAACACCCGCCCGGTACGGTGTTCTATCTTCTCCGTTGACGGGTCGTCTCCGTAAACTGAACTGCTTGACGCGTATGCGATACGGCGCACTCCGGCGCGGCGGGCGGCATCGAAGAGATTTACGGTTCCGGAAACATTCACCGCAACACTGGTCCCCGGATCGGCGATGGAGCGCGGAACCGATCCCAGAGCGGCTTCATGGAGGATATACTCCACATTCTCCACCGCTTTACCGCAATCAGCCGCACTGCGGATATCGCCTTCCAGAAGTTCAAAATCCGGATTTGCCATAAACGGCGCAATATTCTCCCGGAACCCGGTGGAAAAGTTATCCAGACACCGTACCCGGCAGCCTTTGGACAACAACGTTTCCACCAGCGCGGAACCGATAAATCCGGCTCCTCCGGTCACCAGCACGATGCCGTCCGGAGAAAAATCACACTTCCCCGGGAAAAAATCTGCCGCCGTCATTCTTTCACCCATTATTATTCAACAACCATGATCGACAACTGTCCGGCTTCCAGCGTGCGGTTGACCGTCAGCTGATCGCCGTCCTGAGTGAATTCCATATCGAGATAACCGCCATCGCCCTGAACTTCACTGATCTTCTTCACGGCGAAGTCATTGACCGTGATCCCGATCGGGAGCGGGTCATAGCCGTAGTTGATGGCGACATAAAGTTTCCGTCCGTCCGCAAGGGAACCGCAGATGAATTTGCAATCCTGCGTGGCGTTGAGCCAGGCGGGAACGCCGCCGAGACGTTTCAAAATGGCGAGGTAGAACTTCTTGCGGCAGGGGTTGAGTACCATCATGTAGGGCCACGCCATGATATCCATACACATCGTGACGACTTTACCGCCGAGCGCGTTTTCAAAGTAGACAGTTCCGGGCATGACATCTTCGGGAACCGCACCCTTATAGGCGGTCATGGAGACCCGGCTCAGGGCTTCTGCTCCGGGGAGCATGGTCAAAAATGCGGTATTGTCCCGTGCAGAGAAGGTCATGCGCACCGGCGGTTCGATCAAGCTGGCTTCGCTGTTCGCTTTGAAGCTGTTCTTGCGCTGACCGGCGGAGAGCATCTGCTGCTGAACACTGCCGACTTTGATGGTCACAAGCGAATCACATTCCGCTTTCACGCCGATAAGTTCAGTAAAGCCGCGTTCAGCGAGGATGGCAGCAGCGACACCATCCAACAGACAGGAGCCGGAAAGGATTTTTCTGATCTGGTCGTCGCTGTAATAACGCACCTGTTCACCGGCGAGCAGAGTGATGCCTTTACCATCCATATCGGTGTAATGCACCGGGATACCCATTCTGCCGAAAACATAAACGCCCCAGTCGCTCTTGTAGTGGAAGCCGATGCCCAGATGCGGGAACGGTTCAGATTCAAAGGGCGGAATGAGAGTGAGCGTACCTTCCGGAGTGAAAGAACGCATCAGACGGTGCAGTTCCCGGTAAAGTCCCTGATTGTCAGCGATGGTCTTTTCATAGAAGTTGGACTCTTCCGGAAGCGGATAAACGCTCTGATCGAGCCAGAGCTTGCCGCCGTCAGTACCGTGGAGCAGACCGCTGACGATATGGAGGTTCATCGTGCGGGCACTCTTGCTGAAACGGTGGTGCGGGCAGGTGTCGGATTCATCAAGGAGAGGAATACCGAGCTTGCGGAAGTTGACCGTCTGCCAGGAGGTTCCGCGGTCGACACGGGCCTGATCTTTGGCGTTGCTTTCCAGATAATTGGCGTTGCTGATACGGAGGAAAGGATGCGGGCCGCCGATATATTTCAGCTGGCTGGGCACATAGTCAAAACGCGGACCGCAGATGCAGACTGCTCCGTTGATTTCGGGGTTGACCTCATCGCAGGCGCGGCGGATGGCTTTGCAAAGTTCGTCCATACCTTCGATATTCGCTTCTTCAAAGGCTTTAGCGACAGGGTCGAAGGGTTTGACATTTTCCAGATATTTGACCAGCTCTTCTCTGGTGAAGCGTCTGCCGGTCTTCTTTTCCAGCACATCGAGATGGTAGGGGCAGTAGCAGTTTTCCCCCATGCGCATGTCGTCGTCACCCATAAAGAAGTCCGGACCTTCGAGCGCGACCATTTTGACCGCTTTGTAGATATACTCAAGGAAGTTGGGTTCATAGGGGCAGAAACGGATGGATTCGGTTCCGTTTCCGGCGAGGCACTTGGTTCCTTCGATGCCGCACTCCGGAGCGAGGTTCCAGTAACCGCCGTGGCCGATGGAGGACTGGATAAGCACACCGAGTTTGAAGGGCGCGCCTTTAAGGAGGGATTTCAGACGGCGGAAGGATTCTGCCTGCCGGCGGATCTTGTCATAAACATCGTTCCCCTGCGGGTGCATCGGGTAACTCATGGCAAAACGGGTGATCCCGGCGCGGGAATAGCGGTTCTTTATCAGTTCAGCGAGATACTCTACGTTCCCGGCAAAGTTCGGGATGATGGAAACAAAAAAGAGTTCCGGCGCATCTGTTTTGTAAACAGGAGGACAAAGCTGTTCCATAAAAATATTTCTCCATATTGTTCAACTTCTTTCATGGTACTGTTATTTAAAATAGCATACCAACGGATAAAAGCAAGCAACATAAACCGGCGAAAATGTTTTTTATCGGGATTTAATGTTATTTTTCCACAGACATCCCATAATTTTTCAAAAACAGTGTTTTTTATCACTGTTTGCGCAGAGAAATTTCTGATTTTCAAAAAGTGATTTTGACAGATTCTGCAAAGATCGCACAATGCCATGTAATGTCCCAAATTTTGTGAAACTTCGACATCCGGATTTATGACAACTTTTATCGCCTTTGATAAGATATATCATTTGTTACGTGTTTTGTCGACTGCAACCGTCGAGTGCGAAGCACGAGCGGCGAGGCGGCTCTCCCGCCGCCG
>JAFVZN010000106.1 GCA_017508135.1 Lentisphaeria bacterium
CCGCGCAAGCGGCGCACCCCACCACTACTTTGGTCGCCGTCAGGCGACACACACTCCAGTTCTGCTCATAGGCGGTGATATCGCACAGCCGGGCGGGTTTTGCAAGCGAGAAGCGAGGGGAGTGGACTTGCGTCCTCGACCCGAGCGGCGAGCGCAGCAAGGCGCGCTCCGGCAAAGCGAGATCACCGCCACTCCCTACTGCGGCGAGCGCAGCAAGGCGCGCTCCGGCAAAGCGAGATCACCGCCCCACCACAGCGAGATCACCGCCCCACAAGTATGTGATCCAATGCATACATGACTGCACCGTTGTTTCCCGGCGGCAGCTCCTGCGCCGCTTTGAACAATGCCGTACACGCGGTATGATAATCCACTTTTCCCAGTTCTGAAATCAGGCGGATCGCCCGGTCGATCAGCTTTTTGTTGGATATGGCAACATGGCTCATCCAGTTGCCGCGCACTCTGCCGAGCTTGACCATGGTTCCGGTGGAAATCGTGTTCCACTGCAGTTTCACCGCCAGATGTTCAAAGATCTTCAGTTTTGTACGCGGCAGTCTGCCGCACGCAGCATCCATCATCCGGAATTTTTTGAAATCCACCGCCTGCACTTTGGCGGCAAACTCCAACTCTGCCGGAACTCCGTTGTAACCGAAGAGGATCGCGGCATCGTGTCCGGTTTCATACCGGCTGGTGAGAAGTTCGTTTCCAACGGGGATCTTTATCAGATCTTCCGCACTGATCTGCGGCGGAGCGTTCACCAGTTTTTCCGGTGCGCGCATGGCGATATAATCCAGCGGTGTCCACTTTAAACAGCGCAAGTCGCGGTTGCCCAGCGCGCGGCGGATGGCATCGGCACTGGAGTAGAGCGGGTTGCGGACAAACGCCCACGGTTCGGGCATGGTGTCATCATCGATCCGGCGGAACCCCGGCAGCATGAAGGTCGGACTGCGTTCCGTAGTGTCGGTGAAGAGGTCAAGCATATACTCATCGGCAAAATAAGTTACTCTGCCGCCGGCGGAGTAGATTTCTGCTTCAAAATCGATGTGTGCGGCAAGTTTTTCCACACAAACATCACTTTCCAGCGCATCCAGCAGCGCGGCGAACCCTGCCGCAAACGGGGCAGGGGTGGTGGAATAAATGCGTGCCGCCGCCGTTTCCAGTGCCGCTGAGGCGATGAGCTGTTCGCTGGTCGTTGCCTGCATCCGGGTGGAACCTGCCAGTGCCATCGGTCCGCAAAAGAGGTCAAGGACGGTTACTTGCGGATTGTCGATCGCCTCCCGGCTCCGCTCCAGATGTTCCCGGAGCAGTTCAGCCGGGTTGTTGAAAAGCAAAAATGCCTTGCCGCCGTTGCCGGTATGTTCTTTCACCGTTCCGAGAACCGAACTGGTTTCTCCGCCTTCGGTGATGGCGACCAGCAGATCATCTGCGGTCATTCCCAGATCCCGCACCTGCCGCGCGCCGAATATTGCGTAATCTTCAAATGATTCGACCGATTTTACCAGAGCATAATCGCCGCCGGTCATAATGCTTTTGACCTGATCGGCGTAACCGGGGCAGGCTTTGCGCCACATCGCTTCCAGAAGTATGCTCAACCGCCCGGTGGCTCCGCATCCGGAAAAGACCACCGTGTGACCGGAGGTTATGGTTTCGTACACCGCATCGCACAATGCGGTATATTCCGGCGAAAGGAAAACCTTTTCCGCCATGCGCAGCACGTCACGGTCAACGCTTTGCAGAATGCGTACACCTGCGGTGGTGGAGTTTTTGAATTCCACATCCATCTTTGCGGTCGCCGGATGGGATTGTTCTGTCGGCAGAAAACCCAGATGAAACGCGGTTTCATTGAGTTCAAAATTTTTTGCATCGTCAAGGTAAGACATGATATATACTCTTTCTCCCCGGAATAAAAACGGGCAGGAATGCTCCTGCCCGGTATATGGTTTCAACTTACTTGCAGTTGAAGGTGATCGCAAACGCCGTATCTCCGGTCTTGCTGTCAGCACTCTTGATCTGGAGGTAGTAATCCGTATCCGCCAGCAGAATGTTTTTGGAAACATACTCGCCGAGAGCCGCATCGAAGGTCAACGCCACCGACTTGCCGTTGACATCCGCCAGCGTCAATGTGATATCCTTGTCGAGCAGAGCTTCGATGGTCGCTTCATTGCTGCCCTGGAAGACGAGAACGCCGTTTTCATCCGTGCGGATCTTGAAGACGTCGACCGCATCACCGAAACCGACCCAGTTTTCGATCAGTTCGTTGTTGGAGTAACGGACTGCGGCAGTATCGTTGGCAACCAGTTTCCACGTGTCATCGACACTGCTGAAGGTGGATTTGCCTTCGCTGTTAACGCGAACCGAGTTGTTTTCCATCGAAAGTTCATACTGTGAAGCACTGTTTTTGGTGCTGCTTTCCAGTTTGATGTAGTAAGTTCCGGCGGCGAGTTCCCGCGCCAGTGTCATATCCGCGACACCGGCTTTACCGGAAACCTTCTGCAGCTGCTTGAAGTTGCCCTTGGCATCCTGCGTACCGATGGAGAAGGTGATCGTTCCGCTGGTTCCGGCAAGGTCAAACATATAGAACCCGCTGGATTCAACAACGATCTGATAGAAGTCCACCATGTCATCTTTGGTAGTGCCGGTGTTCCACACGGCACTGCTGACGGTGCTGTCGACACTCAGTTTTGTGGCTTTGGCAACAGTGTTGTCGGCAGTGTCATAATCTTCAAACTTCCAGTTGTTGATGCTGACGGAGTAATCCGTGACTGCACCTTTGTCCGCCTTGGGAGAGACGACTTCGAGCAGATAGCTGCCGTTGTCGAGCAGATAGCTGTTGAGGATATCCGCATTCTTGGCGTTGACGGTGAAGCTCTTGATCTTGGTGTTGCTTTCATCGCCGATCCGGTAGAGCGTGACGGTGATATCTCCTTCGTTATCGCCGAGGGCGAATGTGATATCCGTAGCATCGGTACCGTTGACAGTGAACTTGCAGTAATCAGCGGCATCACCGAAACCGACCCAACCGGCGGCGTTGACGTAGCTGTTACCATCGATAACGACCGGAGCTTCGGCTGAATCACCGTCGAACTGAGATTTGACGGTCTGTTCCAGCGTAACGGTGTAGGAGGTATCTTTCATACCCTTGCCGTCGGCGACCTGGACAGAAACGAAGTATTCACTGCCGGAATTGAGCATCAAACCGGTCAGCGCACCGGCTTTCGCCTGCGTGGCGGAGACGGTCTTGATCGCTTTGGAGATACCGTCGACCATTTCGTAAACGGTGAGTTTGGCATTGTTGTCAGCGACGTTCAACGTGATGTCGTAGATGCCGGTACCGTTGACCAAATCGATCTTGGCGAAGTCGATAACGTCACCGAGACCGGTCCAGCCGCTGTATTCGGAACTGAAAGTCGGCAGAGTTTCGCTGATGCCGTCATCGTCCATGGCGACTTCACCGTTGCGGTCGATGAGGGTCAAATCGTAAGCGGAATCCTTGGATTTGCTGGTTCCTTCGAGTTTGACGATGTACTCTCCGGGAGTGGTGAACTCATAGGTGATCGCGGCGGCGGTGCTGTTGGCAGCCGGAGTCAAATTGGCGACCGCTTTGCCGGTGACGGGATCGATAACGGAGAACTTGACGGCATTGCCGTTGACATTATCAAGTGCGAAGGTGTAGAAACCGGCTTCTCCGATGGTGAGGACGTAAGAATCGACCTTATCCGCAGGACCGACCTTGCCGGACTTGGTTTCTCCGGCACTCAGCGCGCCGAGGCTCTGGGAGTTGAGAACCAGATCATAGCTGCTGCTCTGTCCTTTGGCGGTACCGGTGGCGGTAACTTCGACAAAGTAATCGTCTCCGGCGATGAGGGTCATGCCGCTGAGGGCACCGCTGTTCTTTCCGGCGGTGAGGGTGAGCGTTCCCATTTTCTTTTGGGCGGCATCATAAACGGTGACCTTGACCGGATTGTCGGCATTGCCCGCCACGAGATCGTAGATACCGCTTTCCGTGACCGTGATCTTGCGGTAATCGGTGGCATCACCCATACCGACCCAGTCGGAAACAGGAACACCGACACTCAATTCCGGCGCGCCGGAGCGGTCATCATCGGCGTGGTTGAATCCGGAAATGCTGTTGTTCTGTTCCAGTTTGAACGTGTAATCGGAGTTGGCGGTCTTGCCGTTTGCACTGATCTGGATGATAAAGCTGCTGTTTGCGGCGGTGACCTCTTCGGCGGTGAACTCGCGGGAGAGGACGAGACCGTTGGCATTTGCCGTTCCGGTGACGTTGGCAAGTTTGACGGTTTTGCCGCTTTCGGCATCGACATAACTGATGGCAACGGCGATGTTGTTACCGTTGATATTCTCCAGCGTGAAGGTGTAGAGACCGGCTTCGGTGAGGTTGAAGCTGTAATAATCACTGGCATCACCCATGCCGACCCAGCCGCCAACAGTTCCGTTCAGCGCGACGGCATCGGCGGGCGTATCTGCGCCGGTATCGGGCAGTGCCAGCTTGTCGGCGATGTTGTAACCGTTGACGTTGATAACATAGTCGCTGTTGAGAGCTTTGGCGGCTCCGGTGGCGGTGACTTCGATGAAGTAAGTTCCGCCCTTGTCGCCCTTGAGGTAGAGAGAACCGGTGGCGATATCGGCAGCCGTGTTGGCGAGTGTGATGCTCTTGACGGAGCGGAAGCTCTTGGGATTGCCTTCGGCATCGACTGCGGTCAGCTCATAGATGGTAAGTTTCAACGCTTCATCCGAACCGAGATCGTGGCTGACGGTGAAGTTGTAAACTCCGCCATTTTTGCCGACTTCGAGACGGTGGAAATCGGTGGCATCGCCGAAACCGACCCAACCGGCGGTTTTTGCGCTGATTTCCGGCGTATCATTGTTCCGCAGATCATCGGCGGTGGTGGCGGCGGTGTAGCTTTCGGTCTGTTTGACGTTGACTTCATAGCTGGAACCGAGAGCCTTGCTGCTGCCGGGGGTGACCGCCATGACATACTCTTTGTTCATGTCGAGGAGCAGTTCTTTGGTGGAAACGCCGTTGAAGCTGCTCTGGTTGGCGGTGACGGAACCCAGGCTCTTGAGTTTTTTGCCGTTATCCAACACTTCATAGATGGTAAGTTTGGTGGAAAGCGCGACATCGCTCAAGGTGAAAACGTATTTACCGGAAGCGATGAGGTCAAGGATCTGATAATCTGCCGTATCGCCGTAACCGACCCAGTTTTTGGTGGTGGCGAACGCACCGTCGATATTGAAAATATGGTCATTTTCGCGGGCGAGATCAACCGTATCGTCACCGTTGTAACTGTCAAGTCCGGTCTTGTCGAGGACGAACTCATAACTGGAAACGTTGGCATCGGACTTGGTATTCACCACCTGGAAAGTGTAGGTGGTATTGGAGTTGAGCAGCAGTTCGCTGAAGATACGTCCGGTATTACTGATGGTGTAGCTCTTCCAGGCTTTGGAGGAGTTTCCTTCATAAATGTTGAGTTTGACGCTCTTGTTATTGCCGATGCTGATATCGAGATCATCGGCGGTCAAGGTCAACGCCATGCTGTTGGTGGTCTTGATGCAGAAGGTATCGGCGGTATCGCCCTGACCGACGGTATCGGCGACGATGAGGCGGCCGTTTGCATCGAAGGACTTGGTAACATCTGTCGCCTGTCCGGATTTGATGGAATCGCCGTACTTGTCGAAGATGGGTTTGACGGTAACGACTTCATCGTTGGGCCATTCGATACCTTCGTTGCCCTGAGTGTCGACTGCATAGATGCGGAACTCGTAACCGTCGGAACCTTCGGGGATACCCTTGAGGATATACTCCGTATCTTTAACTTTTTTAGGATCCTCCCAAGTCGCGGAACCCCTCTTGCGGAACTGGACGACATAATGGTCGATGCCGTAAGCATCGGAAGCGGCTTCCCAGCGGATGACGAGGTTACAGAATTTATCGTCACCGGCGTTGTCCGGAACGGCGAAATATTCAGTCACGGCAACGCGGCTGGGGCGGGTGGTATCGAGGATGAATTCGACCTTTTCGCTTTCGGCTTTGTTTCCGGAGGCATCGAAACCGGTGACGGAGAGTTTGTAAGTTCCGTCACTGATGGAAACGGTGCTGAGGAAGCGGCGCAGATCGGAGATGGTCAGCGTGCTGCCGGAGATGGAAACACTGTTGGCGATATCGGTACCGAGTTTGTTTTCCAGATCGAGGGTATCGGCGGTAAAGAGCAGAGTTTTGCCCTTTTCGTCATAAACGTTGACCGCGTATTTGTAGATACCCAACGGGGTATCGGCATCGGTCCAGGAGACGGCGATAACGCCGGAGTGGACACCGTCGGACATATCGGAGGTATCGACTTTGACGTTGGTGGGGGCGGCGAGTTTGGTATCCAGAACGATGTACTTGTCATACTTGTTCTTGAACTCAAAGCTCTGGACATCGCCCTTGCGGTCACTGGAAGCGTTGTACTGGGTGTCGTATGCTTCGACGGTCCAGTAGACGGTCTTCATATCTTCAAAAATGCTCACCGGGCGGCCGGTGGTATCGCCGCTGAATACCATATACTTTTCACCGGCGGTGGTGGTCCAGAAGGTGTAAGTATTGGCATCCGGGGAAAGATTTTTGTCGGCGGAAACGGTAACTTTGTAGATGACACCGGAGTCATCCTTGAAGCTGTCGCTCCAGCTGAGGGTGACGGTGGCATCGGAAAGGATGGTGGCGACGACTTTTTCGGTGACTTCGACCTTGGGTTGGCCATCTTCCATGACGGGATTGCCCTCTTCATCGAGAACCGGTTTTTCGGTGACTTCGATAACTTCTTCATAGTTGGCAACGATATCGTGGTTGAACTTGGAGAAGCTGCCGGTGGGGCCTTCGATATCGGTCATGCCGAAGTTGCCGCTGATGGTATCGGATTTACCGAAGAAGTCATAAGCGACGATCTTGTAATCATAGACCTGCATATCGTAAGCACTGCCGGCGGTCCAGGAGTAATCCAGAACTTTGTCATCATGGGCGACGGTGTAAACAGCTTCGCCCCACTCTTCGGAACCTTGAGCGCGGACGAAGACGGCGTAATAACGGACACCGAGGTCACCGGCGACATCCTGAGCGGCGGTCCAGGAGAGCGTGGGTTTGATGGTGACGACATCGCGTTCGCCATCGTTGACGATCTTGGTTTCGACAGAAACATCGGTCTTGTTGGAGATGAAGCTGGGGGCACCTTTGTCGGTGATGATGAGGTCGCCGGAAAGGTAGTTGCTGCTCTCGTTGCCGATGTAGTCTTTGGCGTAGATGAAGTAGGTATACGCGGGATTGGTCAAACCGAGCTGGGCGATGTCGATGGAGTAGCAGATGGCAGCGTTGTTGTGGTTGACCGCAACGGAAGAAACAGCTCCATTGGCATCGGTGACATCGATATTGGTTCCGATGATATTTCCGTCAGTGAGGATGACCAGATCGCCGTTGGCATCGGCGGTGAAAGATTCACCGTTGACGGTGTAAACGGCATTGGCGGTGAAACCGGCAAGGGTGATGCGGGTCTGGCAGCTCTTTTCGAGTTCCGCCACGGCGAAGTCGAAGGTCTTTTCAAAGCTCTTGCCGCCGTTGGTGGAAAGTTTGATGACATAACTGCGGATACCGCTTTCGGCATCGGTGGCACCGTTCCAGATGATGGAACCTTTGAGCGTGGTGCTTTCGAGGAGGTTTGCCGGGCTGGAGAAGCCGAAGTTCTCTTTGAAAGTGACATCGCCGGTATCGAACAGCGGTTTGGTGATATCGGAATCGAAGGAACCCTGAATGGAGTTCGTGATATCGACTTCGTTGCCGAAGTAGTCGATCGCGGTGATGTAGTATTTGTAAGAAGCCTTGTTCAAACCGGTGATGACGGCACTGAAATCGAAAGTTTCGACAGTGACGTTTTCTGCGGTGATGCCGGTGTTTTGCCATACGCCATCGATGTACTGTTCGATGGTAACGGCACCGTTGATATTCTCTTTGCTGTTCCAGGCAAGGGAGACGTTGCCGTCTTCGTCGATACGGAGCGCGGCATCGAGGGTGAGACCATTGACATTGACCCGGTATTTGCAGTTCTGGTCGAGAGCTTTTCCGGTGTCGTTCCAAACGGCGAAGGAGTGGCTTTCCATGGATTCGGAGTTGACTTCGACGACCTTCTTGTTGCCTTTATCATCGGTAAGGGTGATGATATAGGCGCGGACACCGCTTTCGCTGTCGGTGGCGTAATTCCAGCCGAGGGTGGCGGAGTAGAGGGTATCCTTGTTTTCGGTATCGGGGGCAGTGACTTCCAGAGCGGGGAAGTTGAACTGGATGGCGGCACTGCTTTCGGTATCGGAGAAAATCGGATCGGTCTTGTCGTCAGTCGCCCAGACGCGGAAAGTTTCACCGGCGACCCAGTCGCTCACGTTGCCCTTGGAGTCGATCGCGCGGATCCTCCAGTAGACGAAGGTCTGGTTTTGCAAGTTGGAAACGGCGACCTGAGTACCGGTCACGAGTTTGGTGTAGTTCATTTCCATGTAATTGGCGATGTAGTCGGAAAGGGAGACGAACTCCTCTCCGGCAGCTTCCATATCGGCGCGCACCTGTTCGATGGTGAGCTGTTCCGTGAGGGAGCAGTATTCGATCTCGTAGTTGCGGATCGGATTGGTGGAACCGATATTCTTCCAGGAGAGTTCCGCGATAGCGGCAACGACACCGGTGGTGTTGGCTTTGGGGTTGGCATCGATGACATCGCTGGTCAGCTTGTCAGTGTCAAACTCAAAAGCATTTTCATCGAAGTAGGTGGAAATTCCGGGAGCTCCCTCTTCCAGCGGTTTATTGTCGATAATGCGGTAATCGCTCCAGTTGGAAACAGCATTCGCGCTGTTGTCACCGAGGAGGCGCATACGGTATTCCAGACGGGTGTTGTTGGCAACGCCGGTGATGTCGAAAGAGTTCTTGCTGCCGTCAAGACGGACGACGATGGATTCGCCGAGCTTATTGTCCCGGGCATCGTAGAGGAAATATTCGATTTCGTAAGCGGCAACGGAAGCAAGTCCATAGTTGGCGGCAACGACGTTATCCCATTTGATGGTGACGGTTTCTTTTTCAAAATCGTAAGTTTCGGTGATGGTGGGGTTCTTGGGCTCTTCGACCACATCGTTTCCGGGTTCGGCGGGAGCGACCTCTTCGCCGGGGAGCGGTGCGGGGGTGTCAACGGTGTAATCCCAAACCAGTTCCGGAGCGGATTCTATGTCGCCGCCGATGGTGACGGAGATGACGGACTGCTTGCCGTCCCAGACGAATTGGGCGGAGAGTTCCAAAGTGGCTTCTTTGCCGTCGCGGGTGGTGTAGTTGATCCTGGTTTCTCCGGAGAGGCTGTCGGATTTCAGCGAGAGCATCACGTTTTTGCCGTGGAAGGAGAAAGCGATCTGACGGCCGTTGTCCCAGTATTCGGTGGCATCGAAGTTGTAAGCAAAGAGGTTGTAAGTTCCGGCAGCGGCGTAGTTGCAGTTGACGGTGAAGGTCATGGAGTCCTTCAAGCTCTTGTCATCATCGTGGGCTTCTTCTCCCCGGGAAGTGATAGCCGCTTTGCCGTCGTTGCGGGTATCTTTGTTGAGGTTGAAGAAGAGGTTGACTTCACCGGCACCGGCGATGATACTGCCGTCGATACGGGCGTTGCTGTCAACGGTGATGGTGTTGAGACCGGCACCGAGGTCGATGTCACCGGAGATGTTGGCAGAACCGGCGATTTCCACGACGTCATCATTCTTGACTTCGGTGACTGTGAATTTTCCGCCTGTCGAAGCGTGGATGTCGGCATAAATTGCGAAACCATCTTCTTCGATGGTATTGATACTTCCCGAAACCCGGAGGTAAAGCGGACCGCCGCTGATAACACCGTAACCATAGGCACTGACATTTCCGGCGATATCGAACATATCACCGGAAACATTGCTCTTGTACTGACCGGTGACGTTGATACCGCCGACAATAGAATCGATCGAGCCGGTGAAAGCGGAAGCGGTGATATTGCTCGCGTAGATACCGAAGGTGTTGCACTTCATATCGGTGTCGATAACGCCGTCGACCTTCAACACGCCTGTTTTTATGGCAATAGCACTGGCATCGCTGGTGATTTCGATATCGCCGTACAAGTTGGTCGTACTGGTCAGCGTTGAAGCGTTGATACCGGTGGAGAATTGGGAAAATGCGCCGGTGTCTTTGGGAGCATTGGATGAAAAATCCATGCCGGTTGCTTTGATGGTGATTTTGCCGTCAAAGTTGGTCAAATTGACCGTGTCGGCATTGATACCGTAAACCTGCAATCCGGAACTTTCGATCGAAAGGGAATCTCCGGAGGAGGCATTGATTACGTTGTTGTTGGCGGTGACGTTGATTTCCACATCATTGGAAACTTTGCCCAACGTCAGAGTTTTGGCATCGATACCGGCGGCGGTAAGCATGGTGGAGATGGACGCGCTCGCCTTGGTCTCTTTCTGATTGACAGCTTTGACCTGGACTCTGTTGTTGGAGAGTGAAACGTTTATGGAAGCACTGACATCAATGGTCCCTTCACCGTCATTGCGGTCATCGGAAACGAGAGTTCCCATTTCATTGATGGTGATACTGCCTTCGGATTTGATACCGTAGGCACTGATTTCATTGTTGTTGGCACTGGCACTGGTCACGCCGCGTTCGGACGCTTTGCCGGAGGCGAGGTAGCCGGCACTTGCTATAATTCTGACATTTTCGGTACGCACCGTGATGGTTCCGCCCCAGATGGTGTTGTCGGCGGTGGTCAAACTGGTGTCGGTCCAGATACCGTAGTTGTTGATTTTGTTGTTGTCGGCGTGGGGAGAAGCTTAACCGGCGATGGTGGTTCCGTTTATCGTTATGAAGTCGGGGTCAGCATCATCGGCATCGATGCTTTCTTCAGAACCGCCGCCGCCCGAGCCGCCGCTGTTTTCCTGTTCTTCTACGAACTCGTAAACTTTCCGGGCATCGCTGGTGGAGCCGTCCCAATCCGGATCATACCAGTCAGGATTGTAGAAGGGGGCGTTTGGGAGTTCCTTGTCAAGCAGAGCCTGGTCGAGAGTGTTTTTGTTGTTTCTGACCAGGATATCGGCGCGGAAATTTCCGTCCAGAACGAGGGTGTCAGCTTTGACAGCGGCACCGAGGATGGTGTTGCTGCTGGAATCGTTGCCTTTGGCAGTTTTATCGCCGGACTTGTAGGTGTAACCGGTGTGGAGCGCGGCAACGTCGGTATCGATGGTACCCGCCAGATCGGAGACAACGGTCAGTTTGTTGGTGGCGTAGATGGTGTAAGCAATGGTGTCCTTGTAGGGCGCGCCCGGTGCGCCGGAGTTGCCATACACACTGGAAACGTTGTCGCTGTAAACACCGTAAGCATCAGCTTTGATGCAGATGTTGTCATCGGTCTTGTGAGTGTTCTCTCCGCTTGCCGCGTTGTGGTAGATATTGGCATTCTGCGCACCGTTCTGAGCGGTGAGAACGAGGGAGTTGCTGCTGCCGTGGAACTTGATGGCACCGCTGATATCAGCGTTGTTGAACTGGACATGGTAGAGGTTGTAGAAGGCTCCAATTCCAATGGCGTTATCTGTCCACGGATTGGAAACAAAATCATATTTCCAGCCGTTGCGGTAATCCGATGAGGACAAAGCTGTCAGCGAAACGTGTCCGTTGTAGTTGCCGCCGATGGAAAGTTTTCCGTTTCCGTTACTTCCTTTGACGGAGATACAGAAAGATTCCAGATTGCTGTTATATCCAGCTCCGTCACTCTGACCGTCGATGGTGATTATCTGTCCGGCAGTTTTGATACCGTTGGCTTCAGGCAGAATAAGAAAATCATACTTCTCGTTATCCGTGATCGTTATAGCCGCGATATCATAAAGTTTATCAATGAGCAAAGTCGCCATGATTTTTCCTCCGATTGGTTATCTTTAATATTAATACACTATTTCGTTACAGAATTTAGCACGGAAATGCTCTGTTGTCAAGGTACATTAAAAAAAAAAACGGATATTTTGCACAGATATCCCATGATTCTTCAAAAACAGTGTTTTTCGTCACTGTTTACGCATGAAAATTTCTGATTTTCAAAAAGTGATTTTGTCAGATTTTGTAAAGACCGTGCAATCGCTTTGAACGCGACCGGCGGATGTATCGTGAGGCAAGATCGGTGGTAAGTCAAGGCGACGGCAAAGGAGTGTACTCCGGTACTCGACTTTGCCGGAGTCCGCAGACTTGCCGCCAAGATTGCCCGCGAGACGCCGCCGCAGGTTTGATTTTTTATGGGATAACTGTAGATATTTTGTATAAAAAACTCTGCCGAAAGCGGGAAAGTGATTCAATACAGTCCGGAGGCGGCTTTGTTTTCGATCAGAGTCTGCAGTTCTCCGTCAGAAAATATTTCTGCTCCAATGGCTTTTTGAGCCGTCAGATATGCTGAAGGCAAGCCGGCGATTTTCAGCCATGAGGGTAAGGAGGTGACCTTGTCCAGTTTTGCGCAGATCTCCTGCGCGATAAAGTTGTAAAAGTTGTTCAAAAACAAGGCGGTATCAGCGGTTTTGAAACGGTGATAGCAGAGCATCGCATTGAGGTGGAGAACTTCGGTGCGGGGATAGTGTGAACACATCAGATTCCAGGGTTCGCCGTCGGGAAGTTCGCCGTCTCCGGCATTGCGGAAATCGGTTCTCACCAGCAGGGCAGGGATGTCCAGCATCTTGGCAAAGCAGAACTCCACCACGGTTCCGGAATCCAGATCGCAGCCGTCAAAGTTGGCAACGATCAGATCGCAGCTGAAAAGCAGTCTGAAATCGGCATCCCGTATGCTCCGGGAGGAGCGGGTCACCACTTCGCTTTCGCCATCCTGCGGGAGCAGGACTTGATAACGGCGGGAAGAACGTTCTTCAATGGCTTTCGCCAGCATGAGATTTCCTCCGAGGTCCTTGGCATCGAAGAGGTCTCCGGCAAAGTATATTTTAAGCGGACGGGGCATAGTTTCCTCCAGTTGTGTTTTTTTGTCGGAGGATACTATACCGTCAACTTGAAGATTTTTCAAATGGGAAAAACGTTATTGTCTTGTTTTTGCAGTGCGCCAGCTCCTCTCCGGCACCTCCTTGCTGTTTCTTTCAAAAAAAACTGGATTCTCACTTGTAAATATCCGGAGGCGTGGTATATTCCTCTTGAAACAGGAAATATTATTTGAGAGGAATTTTTATGCCGGCAGATTTTGTTCATTTACACTTGCATACCCATTACAGTATGCTTGACGGCGCGTGTACCGCTTCCGGGCTTATCAAGATGGCGAAAGAGATGGAGATGCCCGGTATCGCCATCACCGATCACGGTTATATGGGCGGTACAGAAGAGTTTCACCGGAAACTTACTGCCGAGAATCTCAACCCTGTTATCGGCGTGGAGGCTTACGTTTCCCCCACCACCCGTCAGGATGTCAATCCGGCGGTGGATTTTATCAAAGGTTTTCACCTTGTGCTGCTGGCGGAAAATCAGAAAGGTTATCACAACCTCTGCAAGATCATGAGTGAATCATGGCGCACCGGATTTTATTACAAAGCCCGCTGTGACAAGCAGCTTCTGGAACAATATCACGAAGGTATCATCGCTCTCTCCGCCTGTATCGCCGGTGAAATTCCCCGTAAACTCGCCATCGGTGATCTTTCCGGTGCGGAAAAATCTCTGGATGACTATGTCAATATTTTCGGTCAGGAAAACTTTTTTATCGAGCTGATGGACCACAATATGCCGGAGGAACAGGAGGTCAACCCCAAGCTGATCGAACTTGCCCGCCGCCGTAACATCCAGCTGGTCGCCACCAATGACGTGCATTATATGCGCAAAGAGGATGCCGAAGCCCACGAGATCATGCTCTGTATCCAGACCGGCGGCAGAATAAACGAAGATCACTTCCGTTTTCCGACTCAGGAGTTTTATTTCAAGTCACCTCAGGAGATGGCGGAAATTTTTAAAGATACCCCCGATGCCATCACCAATACCCGTCTTATCAATGACCGCTGTGCCGCTGAGCCGGTGAAATTTGACTACAAAACCAACCATTATCCGGTCTTTTATATGCCGGACGGCAAAGAAGCCGACCGCAAAGTCCTCTTTGATGTCTGCTGTTCCAACTTGCCTATGCGTTATGATTTCTCCTACACCGAAGGCGCGGAGCTCACCCCGGAACAGAAAAAGATCATGGACCGGCTCAACTACGAACTGAACGTCATCGAAAAGACCGGATTTTGCAGTTACTTCATGGTGGTTTCCGACTTTATCCGCTGGGGCAAAGAACACGGCATTCCGGTCGGTCCCGGGCGCGGTTCCGGTGCCGGAAGTGTGGTCGCCTATCTGATGTTGATCACTGATATCGACCCGCTTCGCTATGAACTGCTCTTTGAACGTTTTCTCAACCCGGAACGTGTCAGTCCCCCGGACTTCGATATAGACTTCTGCGAAAAACGGCGCAGTGAAGTTATTGAATATGTCCGGCAGAAGTACGGTTTCGATAACGTTGCCCAGATTTGCACCTACGGTCAGCTCAAGGCGAAAGCGGTGGTGAAAGATGTGGCGCGGGTGTTGAATTTTCCCTTTGAAGAGGGCAATAAACTCACCAAGATGATCCCCGATGATCTCAAGATAACCATTCCCCGCGCGGTCACTGAATCCGAGGAGATCGCCAATCTGATCGCCACCAATCCCCGTGTCGCCCGGGTCTTTGAATTTGCCCGGATCCTTGAAGGTTTGAACCGGCAGGCCGGCGTTCATGCCGCCGGTGTCATCATCGGTGACCAGCGGCTGGATAATCTGGTTCCGCTGTCTCGCAGTGCCACCGGGGATATGGTGGTGCAGTACCCGAAAGAACCTTGCGAAAACCTCGGTCTGCTCAAGATGGACTTCCTCGGATTGCGGACACTTACCATCATCCGCAACGCGCTGGATATGATAAAAGAGCAGCACGGGGTCGATATCAATTTGTCCAAACTTCCGCTGGATGATCCTAAAACTTACGCCATGCTTCAGAAAGGTGATACGGTCGGTGTCTTCCAGCTGGAATCCGGCGGTATGCAGGATTTGTGCCGCAACCTCGGTGTGGAAACCATCGAACACATCATCGCTCTGGTCGCGCTTTACCGTCCCGGTCCCATGCAGTTTATTCCGCAGTATATCGCCCGTAAGAAGAATGAGGAAGTGACCATCTACGACCACCCCAAGATGGAACCCATTCTCAAAGAGACCTACGGCATCATGGTTTATCAGGAGCAGATCATGCAGGTGGTGCAGGCTCTTGCCGGATTCAGTCTGGGCGGTGCGGATATCCTCCGCCGCGCCATCGGCAAGAAGAAGGTCGATGTCATGGCGGAACAGCGGGAAAAGTTCATCGCCGGATGCAAAGCCGCAAGTGATATCGATGCCGATCTTGCCGACCAGATCTGGGAAAAGATCAAAATCTTTGCCGGATACGGCTTCAACAAATCGCACTCTGCCGCATACGGAGTGGTCTCTTATCAGACGGCGTTTCTCAAAGCCAATTACCCGGTGGAATTTATGGCAGCGGTGCTTACCGGTGAAATCGAAAACGCCGAAAAGCTCGCTTTCTTCATCAACGAGTGCCGCGAAATGGGTATTGAAATACTGCCGCCGGATGTCAACACCAGCAACATTCTTTTCTCGGTGGACAAAGGGCGCATCCGCTTCGGGCTGGGCGCGATCAAGGGTTGCGGTGAAGCCGCCGCCAGCAGGATCATTGCCAGCCGTCAGGAGGATGGACCGTTTACCAGTTTCCTCGATTTCTGCGAGCGTTGCGGCGCAGATATCAACTCCCGCATGATGGAGTTTCTCACCCGTTCCGGGGCTTTTGACTCCTTCGGTTTGCGGCGGTCTCAGATTCTGGCGGTGACGGAACCGATGATGGCATTCGCCGCTGAACGCGCCCGGGATAAAGCTTTGGGGCAGGGGTCGCTGTTTGATCTTCTCAGTGAAGAAGATGGTGCCGGCGAAGTCTGTTCCGTGCAGATACCGGATATTCCGGAATTTGACTGGGATGAGATGCTGAAAAGTGAAAAGGAGCTGTTGGGATTTTACGTTTCCGGTCATCCGCTTCAGCCGCAAGCCAGCTTGCTGCACACCTTTGCCACTCCCATCCACAAGTTGCCCGATTATGCGGATAACACCACCATCCGTATCGCCGGAATGGTGGTGAGTTTCACGGTAAAATACAGTAAGACCACCAACAAACCTTTCGGCATACTGCTGATGGAAGATTTGGATTCCAGTTGTGAATGTATGGTTTATGAAAAGGGATTGGAACAGTTGAAGAGCAATATGGTCTCCACTGAACCTGGTTCCGGCATCATTCTGGAAGCTACCGTCCGGCGCAATCCGGACAGTGAGAAGCCCCGGCTCATCGTGGAACGCATTTTCCCGCTGGATGCGGCACCGGAACACTTTTCCGAAGAGTTGTACATCCACCTTTATCAGAATGAGCTTCAGCCCGGCACTGTGCAGGAGATTGCACGGTTGTGCAAAAATGCTCCGGAAGGAAAGACCCGCATCATAGTTTGTGTCGTCACCGACAAGGGTGAGGTCGTTTTTGTGGAATCCGATCTGCGTCCGATAACGGTTTCGCGCGGATTGCTTCACCGGTTTGATGAAGTTCTCGGCAGTGACCGGTACCGTATCAAGCGCACCCCGTGTCAGGATCCGCCGCGCCGCTGGATACCCAAAGACAAGGATAAAGATAAAGACACCGCCGCCGCGCCTGCCAACTCATGAGTATTTCCGGATATCGCGCTGCAATAACTGCTGTACTGCTGCTGTTGACCTTGCGTTCAGCTGCGGCAGTGCAGGTGATACTGGTTCCGGGGTGGTATTCGGAATGGGTCCATTACGCCCGTCACCGCGAATTGCTGAACCGGACTTTTCCGGCGGCAGAAGTGGAAGTGTTCAAGTGGAACTCCAACCGGCTGTGGAAGAATGCCAAAATTTCCGCTTCAGAGTGTGCCGCCGTTCTCGCTCAGAAGTTGAAAGATTCTCCGGAACGGGAAAATACCGTTTTGATCGGTCATTCTCTCGGCGGCAGGATCGTGATGGAGTGTGCCGTGATGCTGGCAGCTCAACAGTTGAAGGTGAAGCAGATCATTCTTATCGGATGTGCCGGAGTGCCGGATGCCGGAAAAGTTGCGGCTGTGCAGAAAATTTCCCGTGATGCTGTGATAAACATATTCTGCCTTGATGACAATATGCTGAAACTTTACATCGGAAAAGAGAACGAACTGCCGCTGGGATTTTCCGGGTTCAACAGCCGTATGCCCCACCTCAGACAGTTCCGGATGTTCATTGATGAAAGTGATGTGAAGCTGGGCAAAGTTACGGTCATCCGCGCTGAAACATTGGAAACCGTGCGGGAGACGATCGCCCATTTATCGGTGAATTATTTGCAGACACTCCATGATGCCGTGACTGGAAAACTTTCTGAATGTTACCTCGATTACGCCGCGGCGGAAGCGTGTGCCGGAGAACAGCAGGCGGCTCCGGACAAAATTCCCGGTTTCCGGCAGGTCGACACCTTTGACAACTGGACACTGGAGAAGCGCACATTCAAGTGCCGTTTCCGGATAACGGCACCTTCCGGACGGCAGTTTTTTTATGATGATGAGCAGACGGCAAAGAGTGTCTTTGCCGGAATAAAAAAATATATGTCCGCGACCATCGCAAGCAAAGGAAAAAAATGACTTTTCACGAAATCACTGAACTTTCTCAGATCCAGTATATCCACGACCGGCTGTATGAATATAATCTCCGTAAGACCGGAGCTGAAAAAAAGGAGATAATCCTTACAGATACGCCGCCGCGTTACGGCTGGTATGTCAGTTGCGGGGATGACGGTGATATCTCCGGCGGACTGGTTTATCAGCTTTATGACAACGGCGATATGTATGTCGATTTTCTCTGGGTGGACGATTCTCTGCGGGGGCAGGGGGCGGGAACGAAGCTGCTCGATCTGGCAAAGGCGAAAGCTCTGGAATTGAACCGGCGGGCAATAACGCTCTACACGGCAGCTTTTCAGGCTCCGGATTTTTACCGCAATTACGGTTTTGTCCTGACCCGCCGGGAGAATGACAGCTTTTTCTACCGCATGGAACTTGACGGTGCCGGAACCAGCGGCGGCAGATAATCCTCCGTCCGGCGCAGTGATATCAGAAATCCGCGCGAGTAGACCGCTTCGACCAAATCAAAACGGCACTTCAACGGCGGATTGCCGATAACTTTCAAATAAACTTTTGCCGCGTTGCGGTTGCGGCGGCGTTGGTGCATGGATAGATTGCCTCCGGGAGTGAAACCGTTTTTCTTCCGGAGGCTTTTTACTTCAACGAAAACCAGTTCGAGCCCATCCAGCGCGACAATATCCAGTTCGCCGACGTGACAGCGGTAATTGCGGGCAAGAATGGTCATCCCGTCTGCGACAAGCAATTTTGCGGCGGCATTTTCGCCGCGCTGTCCCAGCTTACGGGTATGATCCTTGGCACGGAAAGACAGCTGCATCGGTTATTTGCGTTTGCTCAGATCGATACCGGTAGCTTCCCAGAACAACGTGTCTTCCACCGGCTTGTTGTCGATCTCCCAGAAATGGTTCATCACATCTTCCTTGCATTCGCCTGCGGCGGTGACTGTTTCAAGGTAGGCTTTGAAGTCGGCAAGCGGGATGGCTTTGTCCGTTTCAAAGGCTTCAGGAGTATTGAGCAGTGCTGCAAAGAAGTTTTCTGTTACCGGAGCGGAGTTCCATTTGACCCCGCCGAGCGTACAGACGGTCAGCGTGCCGCCGCCGGTGATCTTTAATGAGAAGCAGTGGGAAAAGTTCCGCAGTGTATCATCGGGAATAAAATCTTTGATATTGTGGATAAGTCCTTTCATCCGGTCACGAACCGGTTTGTCGATACCGCAGATATGTTCCTCCACCGGTACTGGGAAGTGGTCGAGGTTGACTTTATACGCGCCCTCCAGCAGCGGCTGCATATTTGCTTCAAAGTAACGGTCACACGCCAACGCCTTTTCCAATACGGGGGAGTTGACGAAGCCGCCGAGGTTGCTGCCCCGGTCCCAGATGCAGGGTTTGAACCGTTCCAAAGCTCCGGGCAAGTAGTAGGTGTTGCCCGGTTTATCCCGGTGATAAAGGAGGAAAACGTGCTTGTTTGCCTCAAGTTTCTCCAGTACCGTATCATCAAATCTATCGGTGACAAAGATACTGCTGTCCGCCGCTGCCGGAGCGGGAGCCAGGAACTTCGCCATATCTGCATCGGAAAGTGACACCGCAGGACCGGAAGTTACTTTGACCTGCGGATAAAGCCAGATCTGCCAGGAGTTTTCCAGCACCAGCTTTTCACTGCGGAAGAGTGCGGAAACGATCACCTTTTCCGGTACGGCGCGGGATTTGAAGTTCAAACTCATTCCGGTCAGTTTCTGGAGGTTTCCGGCGAGGACGAAGTTGTCACCTTTCCAGAATTCTCTGCCGTTGACCGACACTTCCAGCGAACCTTTGATCTCCGGCTGTTCCAGGAAGTTGGAGACAAAAAGCTCCATCTTGACGGGCGTACCGCAGTAAAACACTTCATTTTCAAAACGTGCCAACAGAGCGGCATCGGCGTTGAAAGTGTTCATCCAGCGGGCATCGATGTATTTGTCATCATCGAAGAAGTCGACGATACCGTTTTTGTTCTCATACTTGAGACAATCCGCAAACTGCAGCATCTCAAAGCCGCACAATCCGGAGAGCCGGAGCCGTTCCAGATAGGTTTTGATACCCATTTTTTTGAATATCTGCGAACCTTTGATATAATCCGGCATTTTGGCAGTGAGATTTTTGCGTTCGATCAGAGCGGGAAGTTCGGTGAGATAACGGGGTTTTTCGATGCCGTTGGCTTCAAGATACTCTTTGCCGACTCTGGCACAGAAGTCATCGAACTTTTTATTGAGAGCCGCGTAATCGGGAATATCGATGTAGTGGATCGCCTCATGCGCCAGCACCGGGCGGAGCGGAACCGCTTCCCGGCGGACAGTGAAATCCAGATCGCCCGTGCTGCCGTCACTTTCCAGTACTTCATCGTAGGTCGAACCGTTCATGCGCCAGCAGGCATCGGTATCGAACATATCATCGTGGTGTTTGAACGGATAATAGTAGGCGATATGCTGGGAGAAGATATCGGCACTGCTGCGGTCAAATTCACCCCAGCCGGAGTTATCCATTATCAGCTTGCCGGGGGCGAGAGCTTTGCCCCGGTTATAAAGGTTATGCACTTCCGGCTGATGTCCGGATTTGTGCATCTCGTTGCCGATGCAGAAGATCGCGGCGGATGGGCGGTTGCGGTAACGGAGGATGGTCTCTTCCCAGCGGGCGTTGTCCATGGAGAGTTTTTTCTTGTTGCCCTGCGAATCGTATTCGTAGGCAAAACCGATCTCCATGTGGATGAGCATACCCTCTTCGTCGGCGGCTTCAATAAACTCCGGTGTCGGGATCCTGCTGTGGAAACGCACGAGGTTGAAACCGTATTTTTTCGCTTGACGGATATTTTTTACGGCGGCGGCTTTGAGCGATTCCCCGGTCATATTGGGGTGTTCATGGGCGACGATGCCCCGGATGTAGCCGCGGAGAAATACCGGTTTGCCGTTGAGCAGGACGGCGCGGTTGTCCAGCGTTTCAAGTTCGCAAAAACCGAAACGTTCGATAATGCCGGTCGCGGTGAAATTGTACAGCACCGGATGGTTGGGGGACCAGCACTCCAGCTCGGCCGCATCCAGCACGGTGGTGAATATGCCGTTATTTTCGCTCTCCTTGAGCAGCGGAGTGTTGATGCGGTTGCCGGAACAATCGCTTACCGCAGGATTTATCAATGCCTTGCTGCTTTCGATAGTCAGCAGTTTTGCCGAAACATCACTCTGGATATAAATGCTCATATCGTGCCTTTCACAATGTAAAGTTAAGTATGCTTTTCGTAACTCCTAATATAGCCTGAAATTAAAAAAATTCAACACGGATATCCGGTAAAATTCTTAAAAATACAGGTAACGGGGCTGCTGCCGTCCCGTTACCTGCCGGACGGATTTACTTGCCGGAGAGCCGTTTTGTCTCATAGCGGTGATAGAGCCACAGCGGTACGAGGATGAAAAACAGTGTTCCCAACAGCAGAAAAGCGATGTAAAGCAGTGAGTAATCGTCACCTTTGGCACGCACTCCCGGCGTCGGGATGAAGCCGACGATGATCGCAAAAAGCGAGGTGAGAAAGGCGATGCCGGAGACCAGCCACATTCCGAATTTTCCTCCGGGCACTTTGTAGGCGCGGGGAACATCCGGTTTGGAGTAGCGCAATTTGATCGCCGCCGCAAAGAGCAGCAGATACATCACCATGTAAAGCTGTGCCGTGAGCGCGGACATCATCCAGAATGCACCGCTTATCGTCGGCATAAACAGCACCACCAGTGCCAGCAGTGAGGATATCACTCCCTGAATGATAAGGATGTTGGTCGGCATCCCGTTGGCGTTGCGGTACTGCCACATTTTGGGCAGATATCCTTCTTTTGCCACCTGCAGTACCCCTTTTGACGGACCGAGGACCCAGGTGACGACCATGGTCAGCGCGCCGTAGGAGAGCAAAAAACACATGATCGGGGTCATCCACGGAATGCGGAATATTTTGAACATGGCGGCAAATGCCTGATCGGCTCCGGCGGCAAGGCTTATCTCTTCCGGGGGAATGACGAGCGCGATCGCCAGCGCACCGAGAACACTCAGCAGAATGACCAGGATACAGGCAGTGAAGATCGAGCGCGGAAACTCTTTTGCCGGTTCTTTCATCTCTGTAACGTGGATGGCGGACATCTCCATCCCGGAGAGTGCGACCATCATTCCGGAGAGCAGCATAAGCTGGTTCCAGTTGCCAAGTTCCGGGATGAATGCTCCGGCGGAAAGAGTTATCTGCGGCGTTTTTCCGGCAATCAGATAGCCGATCGCCATCAGAACGATCATCACGCCGGGGATCAGCGTTCCCGCCAGGGCTCCCGAACTGCTCAACCATGCCGATAAGCGCATCCCCCGGAAGTTGAGGAATGTTGCCAGCCACAGCATCACCCAGATCGTTATCAGCACGAACCAGCGGTTTTCCGCCCACTCCGGATTGAAAACGTAGGCTATGGACGAGGCGACAAAGGTCAGTACCGCCGGAAACCAGGGGAGATTTTCCACCCATTGCATAAAGACGGCGACAAACCCCCATTTCGGGCCGAAAGCCTCTTTCACCCAGAGGTAGACTCCGCCGTCCTGCGGCCAGCCGGAGGCAAGCTCCGCCGATACCAGTGCCGAGGGGACAAAGAAACATATCGCCGCCATGGTGATATAGAATATCACACTGTAACCATATTCCGCTTCTGAGGGCAGATTCCGCAGTGACAGCACTGCCGCCACGGTCAGAAGAGCCATGGTCGTTACACTCATTTTACCATTTTTCATAGTTGTTTCTCCTATTTTTTTATGCACAAGGTCTGGAACACGGTGCGGTTATCCCGTTGGACCCGGGTGATGCCGTGGATGTCTCCTTCGTAGCCGGGGAAGACGTTTTCAAACTCCTCTCTGGCGATAAGATAATCCGCAATCGGGCGCGCTTTACTGTTCATCGTTTCGCCGCCCATCATCACCGGGATGCCCGGCGGATAGGGGACCAGCATCACCGCCGCGATGCGGTTATGCATTTCGGAAACATCGACCTTTTCCACATTGCCGCGCACGACGGCGTGATAAGCATCCACCGGGAGCATTGCCGGATCGGGGATGACTTCAAAGGCTTTGTGCATAAGTTCCAGAATCCGGTGTTCCCGCAAATATGCGTGCATGGAGTCGCAGTGGTGGCGCAGTGTCTCATTTCCGTAACGAGCCGGGTATCGGCGCACCAGTTCCGGAAAGACTTCACTCAAAGGTGCGTTGCTGTCGTAGAGCTTTTTGAAGCGGAAAAGTGCCGCCAGAAGCGAACCCTGCTTCGCCCGGGTGGTTCCCAGAGAGTTCAACAGCAAAAAGGAGTAATAGTCACACTTTTCGCAGACGATATTGTGCTTGATGAGGAAGTTGCTCACGATCGCCGCCGGAATGCCGCAGCCGGATGTAAGGTTCCCGTCCGGGGTGATGCCCGGAGTGAGGATGGTGAGCTTGATGGGGTCGAGCATCACATAACCGTCTTCAATGTCGGCAAAGCCGTGCCAGTTTTCCTTGCTGTTGAGTACCCACGGTTCCTGTGTGGTGGACAGAAAATCCGCCGGAGCATCGGCAAAGGAGCAGCGGTGGCCGTTGCAGCGGACAGTTTCCGGCTGCCACATACTGAAAAACCAGTCGCCGTCTTTATGGAAATCCCGTTCCAGTGCCGCGATTTTGCGCCGCAGCTGAACTGCTTCATGGATGATGTCACCGATGATGGATGTACCGTTATCTTTCATCATCTGCGTTGCGACATCCAGTGAGGCGATCATGCTGTACTGCGGGGAGGTCGAACCGTGCATCATGTATGATTCATTGAAGATGACCGGATCGATCTTGCGTTTTGCGCCGTTTTTGATGTGAAGCATGGAGGCTTGAGAGAAGGCGGTCAAAAGTTTGTGGGTGGATTGGGAACAGAAGATCGGCGTGGTGTTGTTGTCGACCGCCATGCCGTAGTGTCCGCTGTAAAGCGGGTGGAAGTGGGCGTAAGCGTACCATGCTTCATCAAAGTGTAGGTTTTCCACCAGAGAAGATTCGGCATACCACGATTCATCCAGACTGCTGTTTTCGGAAAGGTTGCCCAGCATGTTGACGATGGTACGGATATTGTAGCATACGCCGTCATAAGTGGAGTTGGTCAATGCGCTCATCTGGATCATTTTTTTTGCGGCACTGCCTTTGAGAAAGGGGGAGTTTCCCAGTTTGCGCTTGATCGATGCCGGAGTAAATTCGGACAGACGTACCGGTCCGATGATTCCCCGGGCGTTGCGGCGCGGTATCATATAAAGCGGTACGGCGCCGGTGATGACCATGGCGTAGTTGAGCGACTTGTGGCAGTTGCGGTCGACGAGTGCCGCATCTCCGGGAAGGACCTGACTGCGCCAGATGATCTGGTTGACGGTACTGGTTCCGTTGAGGACGTAACAGGTTTGATCTGCGCCGAAAACTTTTGCTGAATTGCGTTCCGCATCTCCGGCGGCACCTTCGTGGTCGAGGAGCGAACCCAGTTCCGGAACTGAAATGGATAAGTCACTGCGGAAGGTGTTTTCTCCGAAAAATTTGTACATCGCCACCCCCGCCGGTGCCCGCAGGAAGCCCTGACCTCCGAGGTGTCCCGGCGTGTGCCATGCGTACTTGTACTGCTCGGAATATTCGACCAGTCCGGCGAAAAATTCCGGCACGGCGGATTGGACATATTCTCTTATCCAGTTGGCTATACGTCCGGCGATAAAGTCGATGGTGTCGGCATTTTTCCACAGGCAATCGCTGATTTTGTTCAGCACGCACCCCGGAAGTTTTTCTGTTTCAAGGTGATCGGTCATAAGCATTACCGGCACCTTGCTGTTGCGGTTGCGCATCCGGGCAAGCAGTATTTCCGGCGGCATCGCTTCGTTCACCGCTTCAAACTCCAGATCCCAGTCGATGATGACACAGCCGATATCGGCGCGGCTGCTGAAGATTTCCAGAGCATCTTCATAGGTGTGCGACGGAATGACGCAGCAGGACTCTTTTTCCCTCAGCTGGCGCACCAGTTCTCTCAGCCGGAAGCCGTCATCGCTTTCGGCATTAAACTCTCCCGATACGATAAGTACCGGCCAATCGGAAATATTCATCCTCATGTTTTCCTCCTCAAATTCATGGCGTGCCGTATTCCGCCGCCACGTTTCCGGCAAACGTTCCAGGCACGTTTTCAAACCTCCGGCAACCGTGTGAAAAACGGCAGAGCTGCAGCGGCAGCCACTCTCCTCTTCGCCAATTCAATATAAATGTATTTAAGAATATTCCAACTTGAAAAGAGTCTCTATACAGTTTTTTGTGCAGAAAAATTTTCTAAAAACCTTTTTTTAGCAAGATTTCTCCGGTTGAAAAATTTGCCTTAAAATGCTATATTAGATGAACGTGTCTGAAGAAAAAACAAAGGAAAACCTGCGATGAACAATTATATCAAACGTGTTCTCGATGACCTGCAAAGCCGTTACGGTCACGAAAAAGAGTATATCCAGAGTGTTACCGAAGTTCTCGGTTCTCTCAATAAACTGATCGACTCCGAACCCAAATATGCGAAGTTCAAAATTCTGGAACGTATCGTTATTCCGGAACGGGTCATCATCTTCAAAGTGCCGTGGATCGACGATAAAGGCGATATTCAGATCAATATCGGATACCGGGTCCAGTTCAACAGTGCCATCGGTCCGTACAAGGGCGGATTGCGCTTCCATCCGTCGGTCAACCTCGGTATTTTGAAGTTTCTCGGATTTGAACAGATCTTCAAAAACAGCTTGACCACACTGCCGCTGGGCGGTGCCAAGGGCGGATCCGACTTTGACCCCAAAGGCAAAAGTACCCGCGAAGTCATGGGATTCTGCCAGAACTTCATGCGGGAGCTTTACCGTCACATCGGAGCTAATGTCGACGTTCCCGCCGGTGACATCGGTGTCGGCAGCCGGGAGATAGGTTATCTTTTCGGTCAGTACAAGAGCATTGTAAACTCCTACGACAGCGTGCTTACCGGAAAGGGTATCAACTGGGGCGGCAGCAAGATCCGTCCGGAAGCCACCGGTTACGGCTGTGTTTATTTCGCCTGCGAAATGCTCAAGACCCGGAAGATGGATCTGGTCGGTCAGCGTGTGCTTATCTCCGGAGCCGGAAACGTTGCCCAGTACGCTGCGCAGAAAGCCATCCAGCTGGGAGCGACCGTGCTTTCGCTTTCTGACTCCAACGGAACCGTTATCGACAAGGATGGTATCACTCTTGAAAAACTTGAGATGATAAAGGAGTTGAAGAATGTCCGGCGCGGCAGAATAGAAGAGTATGCCAAAATGGTTCCCAATGTCAGTTACCATGCCAACTGCCGCCCCTGGCAGCTTGTGCCCTGTAATATCGCGCTGCCGTGCGCCACGCAGAACGAGCTTGATCTCGAAGATGCCAAGGTGCTGGTGAAAAACGGTTGTATCGCCGTTTGCGAAGGAGCCAATATGCCGACAACGCTTGATGCCACGGCATTTTTCCAGAAGCAGGATGTGCTTTTTGCTCCAGGAAAAGCCTCCAACGCCGGAGGTGTTGCCACCAGCGGTCTGGAGATGAGCCAGAACGCCATCCGTCTCAACTGGCACTCTGCCGAAGTTGATTCGCGGTTGCAGACCATCATGATCAACATCCACGATGCCGCGCGCCGTGCGGCATCGGAGTTCGGAGAACCTGACAACTATGTGATGGGAGCCAACATCGCCGGTTTCCGCAAGGTGGCTGATGCGATGATCGACTTGGGAATTTAAGTTGTTGTGGAGCATGGTTTTTTACTGCACCGGTGGGATTTTTCTGCCGTTGACAAATCGTGCTTGCCGTGATATATTAATTGATATCGTCTGAGATGTGAAAATATGGAGGTTAATAAATGAAGAAGTTGTTGTCTTTACTGATGGCTGGTTCGGCTATTGCGTTGTGCGCCGGAATCAGCGATCTGGAAGGCGAGTACCGTAACGGTCAGGTCTTCTTGCGCTGGAAAGAAGATGGACTTGACCCGAAAACCCGGTTGTGTGTCTGGAGTTCAGATGCTCCCATTACCGAAGCCAATGTCGCCAAAGCGACCAGAATTGCCGCGCATCTCAATCTCAACAGTGCCGTAGACTGGTGGCTCGACCCGTACTCATTCTTCACCAGGCGGAGCAAAAAGGCAAAAAGCGAGGAGATATTTGCCGGAAATGTTTCCGAAGGCAAACAGAAGAAGACTGTTCGCGGCTTCGTTATCAAAGAGGGCGGCCGCCCCATTTCCGCCAAAGGCGGACTTCATGTCCACACGCCGAAAGCATCTCAGGAAGGCAAACGTTACTATGCCGTGACCGCACATAACGGTTTTGCGGATAAGGTAACCGGATTCACTGCGACCAAAGCCGCCGTCACCGTCGGCAAAGGCAAGGCTCTTCCCATCCGGCTTAACGGCAAACTTACGCAAAATTCCGCCAAAGGTCTGCCCATCATCATCCGTCTGCACGGACGCGGCGGCGGCAGCGGAGTTGCCCGTAACGGCAAGGCGATCGGCAGTCATATCCTCTTTTCGGATGACACCTTTGCGTGGCGGGAGGGCATCCCGTTCAAGTTTACTGCGGTGATCCGGCAGGGAGCGTTGAACATTATTCTCAACGACCGCATCTGGATAGGAAGAAAGCTCTCCCGCAAAGAGTCCTGGGATTCCCGTGACAATGTTCCTGCCATCGCCACATTCTGGATGGGGTACAACACCAATATCGCCAAAAGCAACAGAGGCCCCAAGTTCCAGTGGGACAACTACACTGAACGCATGATCCTTTACGTTGCCCGCTGGGCGCAGGATTATCTCGGCGGCGATAAGAACCGCACCTACATCACCGGCGGAAGCATGGGCGGTTCCGGTACGGTTCAGATGGTCACCCATTTCCCGGAATTCTTTGCCGCCGGACGGGCGATGGTGCCGGTGTACGCCTACACCTGGAAGAAAACCTTGTCTTTCAATCCCTCCTGTATGCGTATGCAGTGCAGTATCGGACCCTTTACAGCTGATAATCCGGCGGTGATGCCCGATGGGACCAAACTTGAAGATTACGGTGACGGAGCGAAAAATATCGGCAGAGCGGCGATCGATATGCCGCCGCTGCTTGCGACCAACGGCCGTATGGACGGTTCGATACCGTGGGCGAACAATCCGCCGTTCTACAAAGCGGCGAACGATGCGCGGCAGATGTTCAGTGTCTTCTGGAACAACGGTCCGCATGGAATGTCCAAAGATGCTCCGGCAGGATTTATCACGGAAGCTGCCATGCTCCGCTACAAGCTGAATGAAAGTTACCCCGCGTTCAGCAACTCCAGCGACAACCGCAAATACGGCAACGGTGACAACAAAGATGGTGATCTTGAAGGCTGGATCAACCGCGGGTTTGACTGGAGAGATATCGTTGACCGGAAAGATCGTTACGAAATCACGCTTTCCGTAAACTATTCCGGCATCAAATATCCGGTGACCTCCGATGTCACCATCCGCCGCCGTCAGAACTTCAAGTTCGCTCCCGGAACTCAGATCAAAGTTTCGGTCAACGGCAAAGATTCGACCGTTACCATCGACAAAGACGGTCTGCTCACGGTGGAAAAAGTCACTTTCGCCGACAATAAACCGGTCAAGGTCGTTTTCAGCAAGTAAGATCTGAAACGGTAAACTTTTGATCGACAGCTGATATCTGCGGCACTGCTGCGGATGTCAGCTGTTCTGTTTTTCCCGGCAGCGTTTCCGGTAGGCGGCGGGGGAAACTCCGTAATGCCGGGTGAAGCACCGGGTGAAGTAGTTTCTGTCGGCACATCCGATGGATTCTGATATCGACTCGATACTTGCATCGGTATTGCGCAGCTGCATACCGGCGTGTTCGTAGCGCAGAAGAGAAAGGTAACGGTACGGCGTCGTTCCGAATGCGTTCCGGAAACGGAGGGAAAATGTCTTTTCGGTCAGGGCATATTGCTGAGCCAGCTCCACTACTGACAGCGGCGAACCGAGGTTCAGCATCAGTTCCCGGCGGACAACTTCCATCAGATGATCGTGGCAGTTCCGTCTGCTGTTACCGGCAAGATGGGCATCATACAGCGTGGCGGTTATCAATGAGAACGCCGGGAAATAACCGTTTCTGTCCATATTTTTCCATGCGTTGACGGCATCGTTGAGCAGAGCTTCAAGCTTCGGGGAGAGGTCGATCTCGATGACTTTGTTTCTGGAGAAAAATCCCTGCATGTAAAAGTGGCAGTAATACTGGGAAACCTCCTCCGAATCGCAGAAAGTGTACAAATTGGCATTCGGTGGAATTATATATAACTTATCCGGCATAAGCTCCTTGCGTTTGCTGCCGATGATTATGCCCGCTCCCGGGGCATCATTCCAGTAAAGACACCAGAAAGTACCGGTCAATATCCCGGTTTTCCAGTACTGCTGCAGTCGGGTGTGGTTTACCCGGAAGAGTTCGATTTGAAGTGAGTCCGCGAGCTTGTTTGCGCTTTTGTCCATAAAAAAGTCCGTTTTTTACATTCAGAAATCATTGCAAAAATTACGTTTTATGAATATAATATCATCAATGACATTTTTCAAGCAGCAAAATACCGTTACCTGTTTGAAAAAGCAATATCGGAACATTAACGGAAACTAAAAAAGGAGCTGAGAAAACTTGTGGAGATTTTGAAGCAAAAGAGACACCGGACGGGGATGAAAGGCATCCTGAAAAGAAACAGAGCTGAAAATGGATGCTGTTCACCTGGTTGCAACCAGGTGAAGCTGTACAGCTTCACCTTGATTGAACTTCTCGTCGTCATTGCCATCATCGCCATTCTGGCAGCGATTCTGCTTCCCGCTCTGCAGAGCGCACGCGAGCGCGGACGAACCGTATCCTGCACCAACAATATGAAACAGCTGGGTATGGCGAATGCCAATTACATGGACGATTACGGTTACTATGTTCCCCGCATGGTAGGAAGTTACAGCTGGCCGCCGCGTTTGTCGATGTATATCGGTGGCGATGTCCGGCGGAACGATGGCGGTTATCCGCACGTTCCCAAAACTTTTGTCCTTAATTCTGTGTTCCATTGCCCGAGCGCGACGATGCTTTCCGGAGCCGGAGGTTACGCCTCCGGTACCGGCTTGAACTATACTGCGAACCAGTTTGTTACCGGAAAAGATTTCTGCGAATACAAGGCTGACCCGCATAACGGCGGCTCTGCCCGGGCCGGTTCCATCAAGCGCAGCAGTCAGGTTTATCTCTTTATGGAACATGCGGAGATCGAAACCTGGTACAGCGGCATTGATGCCTCCGGTCACGGCAGAGTCGGCTACCGTCACCCCGGTCATAACGGCAAAAAGTTTTATGATGCCGCGAGCAAGGGCAACGATGTCCCCGCCAGTGCCGGTATGAATGTCGCCATGTGTGACGGCAGTGTAAAAAATGTCAAAGGCAATATCTGTCTTGACAGCAACGATGACGGCATGTTCAACAATAAAAAGCGCAACTGGGCGGATGTTTACGACCGGTAAGAGAAAATTATAGAAAGGAATTTTTTATGAAGCGTATTTTGTCAGCATTATTGGCTTTCTCTGCGGTGGTATTGATGGCGGATGAGTATTACAAGCCGCCCAAAGTGAAACTTATCCATGATGGATGGGGCTTCCAGTATGAAGGACTTCCTCCCAATACCAAACCCTCCCGCAAGTTACAGATGACTACGCAGTATATCAAAAACAACATCGCCTTGATGGAAGCCTCCATCCCCGGCAGCGGTATCATCATCCGTTTTACCACGCCCGCTGCCAAGTGTGAAGGACAAGCGGTCAACATCAACGCTATCTTCGGTAAGCGCAAAATCAAATATGAGTATTTCAAAGACGATATTGCGAATTTGAAAAGTACCAAATTTAAAAAGTTCACTGACAACTTCATCGGTCTCACCGTCAGCCCCGGTAATGTGGACTGGTTCGACGATGCCGCATGGGAAGCGGTCTGCCACAACCACAAAGTGATCGCCCGGATCGCCAAAGAGACCGGCATGGTCGGTTTGAAGTTCGATATCGAAGAATATCACAAAAACACCATGTGGCAGTTCAAGCCGGAAAAAGGCAAAACTCTTGCCGAAACTCACGCCAAGATCCGCCAGCGCGGTCAGGAGTTCGGTAAAGCTTTGTTCAGCGAATTTCCCGATATGGAAATGCTCTGCTACTGGTGGTTCTCGCTCTGCCGTCACAAAAATGACAACTCCCGCCCCGAAGATGCGGAATATATGGTCGCTCCCTTTGTCAACGGTATCTATGATGTGCTGCCGCCGACGGTCAAAATCCATGACGGCGATGAAAGCTGCGCCTACCGCGCCAACGATGAAGTGGAATTTTACCACCTCGGTATCGATGTGAGAAAGAATTTTACCCGTTTCCTTGACCCCAAACATCTTGCTAAATACCGGGCGCAGACCTTTATCGCTCCCGGGATCTATGTCGATCCGCACTTCAATCCCCGCTTCAATTACTGGAACAATCAGCTGCTGCCCGATCTGGAAACTCTCGGCGGTACCCGGTTGCTCAAGCGCAACCTTATCAACGCTATGGAGGTCGCTGACAAGTATGTCTGGATGTGGCACGAACGTTTTGTCTGGTTCCCCAGCCACCACCCCGCCAATCCCGTCCTCATTTCCAGCGTTGCGCCCAAAGTCGCCGCTGAACTTGACCTGATCGCCAGCCAGAATCAGATCGCGGATGCCAAAAAAGTCATTGCAAAAGATAAACCGCGCAACATCGTCTATAATCCCACTTATGACAAACTGCCGGAAAACGGTCAGAAGATACCCGGTTTCGGCGAATGGCACGGTGCGAAAAATCAGGGACACTTCGCCCGCAAAGTGGTCAACGGCAACGCTGTCGTCGCCGCCGTCAATGTGGAAAACGGCTGTATCTACCAGAGCCGCAAAGTCAAACCCGGTGAAATGTATCTGGCACGTTGTACGGCATGGAACATCACTCCGGGCAGCAAAGCCAAGGCTTCTTTCAGTGTCAAATGGAAACGTGATCTTGTCCGTCAGGGCAAGCCTTTCAATGACCGTTTTGCCGACTATTTGAACAAGCAGCACATCTTCCGGCGGCAGGGTGACAAACCGGTCACGGTGGAATTTGTTGTGACCGTGCCGGAACACGCCAATTATCTCGAACTGATGCTCAGTGTCGGAAACGGCAAAGGTCAGGAAATCTACTTTGACAATGTTGAACTTTACAAGGTTATGGATTGAGATAATTATGATAGTTGTCCGTGAATTTCAAGACTGCGATGCCGCCGGTGCCGCAGAGGTTTACTACGAAAGTTTCAAAACCTATTTAAAAGAACGGATGGGACCGAAGCGTTCAGCGGAATATTGGCAGAATTCGATGAAACGCTTCACGACTGAAGAGTATGATAATATCAGTTTCGTTGCGCTGGATGGGGATAGAGTTGTCGGCTGTATCTCCATCGCCGCCGCGCTTGTCCGGCGTTTGGGAACGCTTACGCGTATCGGTGTTCTGCCGGAATATGCGGGAAAGGGTATCGGTAAGATGCTTTTTGAGGAAGCTGACCGCTTCTGGCGCGAGCGCAAAATGCGTAAAGTCGCAACGTGTGTATCTTCCATCAATACGGCAGCGATCAAGTTTTACGAGCGTTGCGGCTTCCATTGTGAAGGAGTGTTGAAAGACCACTTCTTCCCCGGAGTGGACGAACACCAGCTTGCACTTTTTTACTGAGCTTTTTGGGAAAGATCAGACGGCGGCGCGCCCTCGTGCGCGCTGACTTTGAAAGTCGGGGGAAACTCGTGAACGGAAGTTCACGTCGCCCCCGACTTTCTTCGTCATCATCGCACGATCATCGCGCCGACTGCGGCGGATAGGTTGGCGGGGCGGATCAACTGGAGTGTGTGTCGCCTTGCGGCGACCAATGTAGTTGTTGAGTTGCGCCGCTTGCGCGGCTTATGAACGCCTGACGGCGACCGGGGTAGTGTGTGGGGTGCGCCGCTTGCGCGGCTTATGAACGCCTGACGGCGACCGGGTGTGGGGTGCGCCGCTTGCGCGGCTTATGAACGCCTGACGGCGACCGGGGTAGTGTGTGGGGTGCGCCGTTTGCGCGGCTTATGAACGCCTGACGGCGTCGGTTCGGTGTGAGCGGAGTTGGGCTGGAGTGTGTGCCTTGAACTCAAGCGGCAGATGTGTCGTGAGGCAAGCTCGGGTTTTACGACGGGTACGATGCAGGAGCAAGGCGCGAAAAAAGCCCGTGTGAGACCGCCGTTCTGATAAGTTCTACTTGTCCAGGCGGATACGCGGGTCTGCTGCCATATAAAGCAGATCGCTGATAAACAATCCGGCAAGCGTGAGCGCACCGGAAAAGGCAAAGAGTGCCATTTGCAGCGGATAGTCTCTGCTTGAGAGCGAGAGCAATGAAAGCGACCCCATGCCGGGGATGTTGAAGATGTGTTCCACTAACACACTTCCGGCGACCAGAGAGGGGAGGATGCCGCTGAACAAGGTTATCATGGTGATTAGAGCGTTGCGGAAGGCGTGCTGCCAGAGGATCGTGGTGGGATGGAGCCCTTTGGCGCGGGCAGTGCGGATGAAGTCACTGCGCAGCACTTCCAGCATACTGGTGCGGGTGTAGCGTGACAGTCCGGCAAATCCGCCGTAAGATAGGCACACTACCGGGAGGAAATAACAACGGACACTTTCCAGCTGCAAACGCCAGATGGATAGATTTTCCGGATTCTCCGGAGTGATGCCTTTAAGCGGAAAGATGGGGAAGGTGCCGCCTTCACACAGGAGCGATTGCAGCAGCAGTCCTGCCCACATCACCGGGAGTGAGTAGAGGACAAAGAGACCGAATTCCGCCGCGCGGTCGGCAAAAGAACCCTCTTTCCCGGCGGTGAAAACACCGATTGGAATGGCGCATAAATAGGTGATGATGATCGCCCAGACGTTGAGTTTTACGGTAACGGCGAGCCGTTCGCCGATAAGTTCAGTGACCGGTTTTCCGGGATCGACGGTGGCGGATGTGCCGAAGTCTCCTTTGGTGACGATTTTTTTGAACCAGCGGAAAAATCCGACATGGAGCGGTTTATCGAGATCGAGCTGTTCCCGGATGGAGATATTGGAGTTGAGCTGATTGTCGCGGGTGTTGAGCATACCGGCACTGTCGCCGCCGCCCATGACATCGCTGCGTGACGGGTCGCCCGGAGCCAGCCGCAGTAAAGCGTAGCTGGTAAAAAGGATGATGAACAAGGTGAAAAGTGCCAGCACTATCCGTTTGATGATGTAGGTCAGCATTGGTCGTTTTCCGGGATTTGGGGTTTATATTCCGGTGATGCCGGAGGGATATCGACTTTCAGCAGTAACAGCGCACCGAGGATAAAGGGGATCATCAGCATGGTGATACCGAGTTCAGCTTTGCCGGTTACGGCGGTGGCAAGCAGGATGAACAGCGGGCCGACGATGGTGGTGAATTTGCCGAAGATATTGTAGACGGCAAAGAGTTCCGCCGCGCGGTCTGCGGGGATGATGCGGCTGAAAAGTGAACGGCTCAGGGATTGGATGCCGCCCTGCGAAGTTCCGATAAGTGCCGCGCAGATGATGAATATTATCTGGCGGAGCTTGAGTGACGGACAGAAAGACATCGTTGTCACCAGCAACGCGATGAGGATATAGACTGCGACCGCAGAAATTATCATGGTGCGACCTGAAAAGCGTTTGGCAAGTTTCCCGTAAACGATAGTGCAGGGCAGACCGATAAATTGCAATGCGAGAATGGTGATAAGCAAATTGGCGGCGGATATTTGCAAGCCGTCAGCGAGCGGCGTTGCCGCCAGCAGAATGGTTCCGACACCGTCGATATAGAGGAAATACGAGATCAGAAAGATCAGGATGTTTTTGTTTTTAAAGATATAGCGGAAAGTTTCGGCAAGATTGCGGGTTTCGGTTCCGGCGGCGCGTTCCCGGACATTTTTACACAGCGGAACAGTACCGAGTGTCCACCAGAGGGCGGCTATGGCAAAGGCGCAGTAGAATGACCAGGGGGCTTTGAGCAGAAATACCGGCAGCAGACAGAGCAGAAATGAGCCGACTCCCCCGGCATATCCCCACGCGTAACCGGCAGCAGAGAGCGCATCCCGCTCCTGTACGGTGGCGATACCCGGCAGCAGTGAATCATAAAAACTGTTGGCGATCATGTAGCTCATCAAGCCGGTAAAGCTCAAAATCAGCACTGCAAGCGGCATTTTGCCGGGAATCAATATAAATCCGACCGTGGAGAGTACTCCGGTCAGTGTGGCGGCAAGCACCATAAAGCGTTTTTTGTTGTTGCGGTCAGCCCATGGGCCGCAGAGGACGGAGATGATTCCGGCGACGATTCCGGCAACACTGGCGCAGATGCTCCAGCGTGAGGTCACTTGGGATTCCGTATAGATGCCGCCGGCGCAATACCCGAGAAACAACGGGGCGAACACGGTACGCACGATCAACGCATACGCGGCGTTTGCCGGGTCGTAAAGCAGCCAGGAAAGTTGTTCCTTTGATATTTTCATTTTAGTCAGAAGCCGAACTCCGGCTGAACTATGCCGAAATCTTCATCTTCCGGCGGTTTGGGTGACGGCGGTGCCGGCGGCGTTTGCGGTTTTTTGCGCGGCTTGACCGGATCGGGGTCGCCGGAAAGCTCCAGTATATCGTCCTGCACCTTCGCGGGGGCAGTTTCTTCCACCGGGGCAGGCTCTTCCACGGAGGCAGTTTCTTCCACGGGGGCAGATTCTTCCACGGGGGCAGTTTCTTCCACCGGAGCAGTTTCTTCCACCGGGGCAGTTTCTTCCACCGGAGCAGTTTCTTCCACCGGAGCAGTTTCTTCCACCGGAGCAGTTTCTTCCACCGGAGCAGTTTCTTCCACCGGGGCAGTTTCTTCCACCGGGGCAGTTTCTTCCACCGGAGCAGTTTCTTCCACCGGAGCAGTTTCTTCCACCGGAGCAGTTTCTTCCACCGGAGCAGGTTCTTCCACCGGAGCAGGTTCTTCCACCGGAGCAGGTTCTTCCACCGGAGCAGGTTCTTCTTTTTTCTCCTGCTGAGCTGGCATTGCCCGTTTCGCTGATTCTCTGGCGGCGGCGACTATCGCCATTATCCCTTTGGGAATGGGGATTTTTTCCTCTTTCACTTCCGGAATGTTTTCGACTTCCGCGACTGCTTCTTCGCTGTCAGTATCCTCTTCAGCATCCCCGGTTTCCGGATTCTCCGGAACCACCAGTGCCGCTATTTCTTCCGGCGTGAGATAACGGGAGTGTACCACTTTGGTCATGCTTTTGCTGCCGATGAGGAATCCACGCGCTTTGGGGGCGCGAACCGGAAACTCCATCAAATTGATCTCGCGGGTGGTGACTTTGCCCCGGGCATCTTCTTCCGTCCACAGATAAATGGCATCCGGACGCGGGGTGAGAAGTTCCAGTTTGCACCCGACCGGGCAGAGCGTGTACTCTTTTTCCAGAATAAAACCGCCGATACTGGTGCGTTTGCCGTAATATTTTCCGGTCTTGGTTTCTTTGTAGATGATACCGAACTGCGTGTCGGCATCGTATTTCCGGAAATCATACAGCTTTCCGATAAAAAGTTTGTCCGGCACCATCGGGATGACCTTGTATTTGCCGCTTTTTTCGATGCAGACCAGACGGTCGTATTCATTACAGACGATGGTGTCATCGCTCTTGACGGCGGTTCCGACGTAACCGTTTTTGCGGTCCCATCCGACTTTGATATTGTTCAATGCGGCAACTTTGCGGTCGATCTGTTCGATCTTTTCGATTTCGGTGCGGCGCGGGAAGCTGGCTCCGTACTTCTTCTTTATATCAGAAAGCACATCGATGGTGTAGGCGATAAGGTGGGAAAGTTTGTACCGTATCTTCTTGATCTTTTCGTCGATCTCGCGGAGTTCCTGCTGGTTCTTTTCAATATCGAACCGGGCGATACGGCGCACCGGCAGTGCCAGAAGTTTGTCGATATCCTCATTGGTGACATCGCGCAGCAGCAGATGACGGAACGGTGCCAGTCCGGCATGGACTTCGCGGTATTCCTCCTCCTGACTGCGGCACTCTTCGATCTTCTTGTAGATACGGTTTTCAAAGAATATCTGCGCGAGCGTTTTGGCATGATGCAGTTCATTCTGGCGGTCGAGGTCGATTTCGAGTTCCTGCTTCAAATATCCGACCAGTTTTTCCACATTGCGGCGGAGTACCTGACTTACACTCAACTGTACCGGTTTGCGGTCGCATATCACCACGATGCGCGACGATATGGAAATGGAACAGTCGGTGTACATATACAACCCCTGCAAGGTCTGTTCCGGCGTGTAACCGCGTGTCGGCGTGACCCGTATATGCACATGATCTGTCGTGAAGTCATCAACGCTGGAAATGCGGATCTTATTCCTTTCGGCGGCGCGTTCAATGGATGCCACCAGCGATTCCGATGTGCAGGTGGCAGGTATCTCCCGGATGATAAGGTCGCGCCCTTCGATATCGATTTTGGCGCGGAGAATGATCCTGCCGTTGCCGTCGTCGTATTCGCGGACATCCATCAACGCTCCCTGCTGGAAGTCCGGGAAAAGTTCAAACGGTCGGCCTTCAAGAACGGCGATCTCCGCGTCGATAAGCTCGTTGAAGTTGTGCGGCAATACGCAAGTCGACATACCGACAGCGATACCGTCACTTCCGAGCATGAGCAAACTCGGCAGTTTGGCGGGCAGCACGACCGGTTCCTCCTTCCGTCCGTCATAGTTGGGAACGAAACGGGTGATGTCGTTGTTGAACATCGTTTCGTAAGCGAGTTTGGTCAGCGCACACTCAGTATAACGTCCGGCGGCGGCGGGGCTGCCGGTAAGGATATTTCCGAAGTTGCCCTGTTTGGTGATGAAATAGGGGATGTTGAGAAACTCAGTCTTTTCCTGCCCGGTCTTCCGGTCGCGGAAACGGTTTTCGATAACGCCGCCCTTGTTGGCAAGTACCACCAGCGCATCTCCGATCGAAGCATCGCCGTGCGGATGATAGTGCATGGTGTTGCCGACGATGTTGGCTACTTTCTGGGTCCTGCCGTCATAAACCTGATACAGAGCCCACAGAATACGACGCTGGACCGGTTTCAATCCGTCGTCGACATCGGGGATGGCGCGGGAACCGATGACGTAGCTGGCATAATCGAGGAAGTTCCGGTCGAACATCTGGCGGAAGTAGTCATTGGTACCCTGTTTCTGTTTGGCAAGGTGGGAGGAATCGTTTTCCTCGTCCGGGATATCGGCGGGATTTTCGATTTGGGGATCAAACTCATCACTCATAATCGACGACCTCCAAATTGTTCATGATGTACTCTTTGCGTTCCGGAGTGTTTTCTCCCATGTAGAATTTCAACACATCATGGACCCCGTGCATATTATCAAGCGTCACCGGTGAAAGGCGCATATTTTCGCCGATGAACTCTCCGAAGTCATCGGGAGAAATCTCACCGAGACCTTTAAAGCGGGTGATTTCGCATTTGCCCAGTTCGGCGGCGGCCTTGTCTCTTTCGGCATCGTTGTAGCAATAGATTATATCGTGACCTTTTTTTATCCGGAACAGCGGTGTTTCCAGAACATAAAGGTGTCCGGAGAGTACCAGTTCGTTGAAAAACGAGAGGAAAAAGGTCAGCAGCAGATTGCGGATATGAAGTCCGTCCACGTCAGCATCGGTTGCGAGGATGATTTTATCGTAACGCAGATTTTCAGTAGAATCTTCCACCCCGAGCGCCTGCATGAGGAAGGTGAGTTCCTCGTTTTTGTAGATCATCTCTATCGTTTCGCCGAAGGCGTTTTTGGGTTTGCCCCGGAGGGCGAATATCGCCTGACAATCGACATCGCGCTTCTTTTCCAGAGAACCGGCGGCGGAATCACCTTCGGTGAGGAAGATCATCGTCTCTTTGGGAACGGTTTTGCGCGGCCACTTATCTCCGACATGGTACATGCAGTCTTTCAATTTCGGGATGCGGAGCCGGGTTTTCTGAACAGTTTCCCGCAACTTCTTCTTTGACTCCATCGTCTGCTTGTGGAACTGTTCGTTGCGCATCACCTTGTCGATGACGATCTCGGCGATATCTTTGTGTTTGTGCAGATAATCGGAAACGGCGGCACTGACAGCTGCGACAATGGGACCGCGGACATCGGTGTTGCCGAGTTTGTTTTTGGTCTGGGATTCAAAGACCGGCTCTTTCACCTTTACGGCGATGGCACCGATCATGCCGTCGCGGATGGCGTCGGCTTTGAAACTTTTTCCGGAATACTCATTTATCCCCTTTAAGACACCCTCTTTGAAAGCGGACAAATGGGTCCCCCCGTCGCTGGTGTACTGACCGTTGACGAAAGAGTAACTGGTTTCGTAGTTGTCGTTGTGGGTGAGGGCGAACTCCAGCTGCTTGCTGCGGAAGTAGATGATATCGTAAAGCCGTTCATCACCGGTTTCCGTTTCGAGCAGATCGGCAAGTCCTTTGGCGGAGTAATAACGTTCCCCGTTGAGATGGAGAGAAAGTCCGACATTCAAATAAGCGTACATCCAGATGCGCTTTTCCACATACTCCATCCTGAATTTGTAATCCGGAAACTTTTCGGCATCGGGGATGAATTCGATATAGGTTCCGTTGCGCTCATCGCAGCTGCCGGAGGTGTCGGAGGTAAGTTCCCCCCGGGAAAACTCCGCTTCCCGGAATTCTCCGTCCCGGATACTGCGCGCTTTGAAGTAGACCGAAAGGGCGTTGGCGGCTTTGGTACCGACTCCGTTCATGCCGATGGAATATTGGAAGGCATCGCTGTTGTATTTGCCGCCGGTATTTATCAGAGATACGCAATCCACCAGCTTTGCCAGAGGGATGCCGCGTCCGTAGTCGCGGACGGAAACTTTTCCGGAATCGACATCGACGGAAATTTCGATTTTTTTACCGGAGCCCATGATAAACTCGTCGATGGAGTTGTCTATGATCTCTTTCAGCAGGATGTAAATACCATCGTCCTGATGGGAACCGTTACCCAGGCGTCCAATGTACATGCCCGGGCGCAGCCGGATATGCTCCAGCGGAGTGAGGGTCATAATGGCATCTTCGCCATAATTATTGGTATTTACAACTTCGTTGCTCATAAAAATCCTTCCAATACAATATTACATCTTAAAAATATAACGCCATTTCGGTAAAAAGTCAAGTTTCGGAACTTTTTTTCACAGCTGTCCCATCAGAAATGACCTGCGGCGGCGCCTTTTCTCCAAAAAATCTCCCTGCGGCGGCGGAAGAGCCGCCTCGCCGCTCGTGCTTCGCACTCGGCGGTTGCAGTCGATTTTTCGGAGACCTCGCTCTGCGGCATTCCGTGCGGCTTATGCCGTACTCATGCCTTGAGTATGGTAGTTGTTTAATTCTTCAAAAAATCTCCCTGCGGCGGCGGGAGAGCCGCCTCGCCGCTCGTGCTTCGCACTCGACGGTTGCAGTCGATTTTCCGGAGACCTCGCCCTCCGTCATTCCGGGCGGCTTACGCCGTCCTCACAACTGCGGGTAAGGTAGTTTTAAAGTTGTCATAAATCCGGATATCAAAGTTTCACAAAATTTGAGACATTACCAAAATACATCAGGGGAGGATTTCCCTCCCCGAAAGTATTAAGCGTTGGCGACCATCATTTTGAACAACCGCCGCAGAGCCTGATTCTGGATCTGACGCACCCGTTCATTGGTACATTTCAACAACTCTCCCACCTGATCGAGGGTTTGAACCGGCGTACCATCCAAACCGAAACGGAGGCGCAACACCTGCCGTTCCCGGTCGGAAAGTTTATCCAGCAGTTGAAGCAGCTGTTCGATGTCTTCAACCTTTATCATCGCCTGATCCGGAGTTTCGGCATCGTCGTCGGCAAAAATATCCTGCAGTTCGACTCCTTCGGAATCGCCGCTGCCGACAACCTCATTGAACGACTGCATATCCACCTGACGGGTGTTACGCAACCGTTCGATCGTGACCAGAGGCAGCCCGGTATCCAGGGCGATCTCCTCGTTGGTCGGTTCCCGCTGCAGTTCCAGCGTCAATTTCCGGTTGGACCGCTTGATCCTCCGGGCATTGAGCTGGGTACCGACAGGAACCCTGACAGTTTGAGTCTGTTCAGCAATTGCCTGCCGGATCGCCTGTTTGATCCAGTGGGCACTGTATGTGCTGAACTTTGCTCCTTTTTCCGGGTCGAAACGGTGTGCCGCAGTCACCAGACCGCGGTTCCCTTCCGACACCAGATCATCCCACGGCAGACCGCGCCCGAGAAAATCGTTGGCGATTTTCAATACCAGGCGCATATTGTCCTTTATCAGACACTCTGCCTCCAGATTGCGACGTTTCTCCTCTTCCATCGCTCTCCTTTGTGTGTTGATGTTCCCGGGGACAGTGTGTGTTCCCGGGAATGATTTTATACGCGGTCGAGAGTGGTCTTGTAACTCTTCGCCAGCGCATCAAGCTCAATGTCGCAACCGGCTCCTCTTCCGGTCACCTTGAGCGACTTACCGTTGGTGACTTTACCCACAGCAGCAAAGACGCTTCCCTCCAGCATCGCTTCAAATGCGGCACGGTTCTCCTCGGCTACCGTGGCGACAAAGCGGCTGTTGGTTTCAGAGAACCACGCCTCAATGGCGGAACACTTCTCTTCACAGGGAACAGCATCAAGATCGATTTCCATACCCAGCATACCGCCGAGTGCACTCTTGGCACAGGCGACCGCCATACCGCCGAGCGCGGGCGAGATCAGCGACTGCACCAAACCGGCTTCGCACGCCTGCGAAACTTTGTTGTAGAGCGCGATCGCGGTATCGGCATCGACTTTCGGCACCCGGTTACCGGTGCTGTTGAGCATATTGTAGTATTCAGAACCGCCGAGTTCCGCCTTGGTAAGACCGAGAACGTAGACGGTATCTCCGGGTTGCTTGAGTTCCGGAGAAACAGTTTTGCTGATATCATCCATCTTGCTGATGACACTGAACAGCAATGACGGCGGAATGGATATCTTGCGGCCGCCGCGGGTGGAATCATTCTTCATGGAGTCCTTACCGGAGATACACGGCACAAGATATTTTTTGGTGTAATCGTAGATAGCGCGGTTGGCGCGAACCAGCTGGGCAAGCTTATATTCGCCGTCGGGGGTCTTGGCACTCTGCACCGGATCGGGCCAGCAGAAGTTGTCCAGACCGGCGATCATCTTCATGTTACCGCCGACAGCGATGACCCGGCGCACGGCAAGGTCGATACAGCTTGCCGCCATATCGTAGGTGTCGATGTCGCTGTAACGCGGCAGAATGGCAGATGCAAGGATAACACCTTCATTGCTCAACGGTTCGATCATCGTCACCGTGGCATCGGCAGCGATGTCGCGGTTGACTCCGCCAAAGGGTTTCAATACGCTCAAACCTTTGACTTCGTGGTCATACTGGCGCGCTTTGTATTCGTTGGAACAGATGTTCAAACGGCCCATAAGTTCGATGGAATCCGCCTTGAGATCGCGGCCGGCAAGTTCCGGTTCCGCAAATTCCGGGCTCTTCCAGCTGGCTTTGAGCTGCATCTTGGGCAGACCGGAGTGCATGAATTCGATATCGAGCAGGGCAACAGTCTTACCGTTGTAGAGCATGTGGAACTTGCCGTCATCGGTAAATTCACCCATGACCGAAACTTCGACGTCGCGTTCCGCCGCCAGAGCTTTGAATTCGTCGATCTTTTCCGGGGGAACGGCAAAACTCATGCGTTCCTGAGCTTCGGAAACCAGGATCTCCCACGGCTGGAGACCGGCATATTTCAGCGGAGCTTTGGCAAGGTCCATACAGCAGCCGTTGCACTCTTCCGCCATTTCACCGACACTGGAGGAAAGACCGCCGGCACCGTTGTCGGTGATAAAGCGGTAAAGTCCGCGGTTGCGCGCTTCCATGATGAAGTCGCTCAACTTCTTCTGGGTGATGGGGTCGCCGATCTGCACCGCCTGCACGGGGCTGTCTTTGTGCAGCTCTTCACTGGAGAATGTGGCACCGTGGATACCGTCTTTACCGATGCGGCCGCCGCCCATAACGATCAGATCTCCGGGCTTGATGGTCTTGCTGCTGCCGGGGACACCGTTGATCTGTTTGGGAAGTTTACCGACCGTACCGCAGTAGACCAGCGGCTTGCCGATGTAACGGTCATCAAAGTATTCCCAGCCGTTGCCGTAGGGAATACCGCTCTGGTTGCCGCCGTCGATAACACCTTTATGCACACCGTCGCGGAGGCGGCGGGGATGCAGCAGACCTTCGGGAACGTTCTCGTTGGCGGTGAAGGGCGAACCGAGGCAGTAACCCCAGACGTTGATAAGCAGTTCAGCTCCCTGTCCGGTGCCGAGGGGGTCGCGGTTCACACCGACGATACCGGTCATGGCACCGCCGTAAGGATCCAGCGCGGAGGGGGAGTTGTGAGTTTCGACTTTGTAGGCGACATCACACTTGTCGTTGAAGTTGATGACACCGGCGTTGTCTTTGAATACGGAAACGAGCCAGGGCACTTTTTCCGCGATCTCTTTGGTACTCTTCTGGATGTAGCTCTTGTAGCAGGAGGAGATGTGGGATTTTTCCCCGGTTTCGGTATCTTCGTAATCGATTTCGGCACTGAAGATCTTGTGTTTGCAGTGTTCGCTCCAGGTCTGGGCGAGAACTTCCAGTTCCACGTCGGTCGGGTTGGCGGAAAGACCGTACTCTTCACGACCTTTGGCGGTACGGAAGTAGTTCTGGATAGCTTTCATTTCGTCAAGCGAAAGAGCAAGGATACCTTTCTGGCTCAATTCGACCAGCGCCTCATCAGAGACTTCCAGATCGTAGTTGCGCACTTCAACGGCATCGCTGTTCTTGACAAACGGCAAGTTGGCGGGAACATTTTCCGCTTCGCTGCCGGGGATGACGGTCACGCTGTTGATAAGTTCATTGGCAAGAAGCTTTCTGCCGATGGTTTCAGCCTGATCGACAGTGAGTCCGGAACCGGAGATCAGATATTCTGTGGAGGAGAAAACATACTCATCCTCCCGCAGCTTTCTGCCGAGGATATCCGCCGCCGCCGTACGGAAGGTACGGCTGACGTTATCGGTGACACCGGGGCGGAATCCGACGGCGATAAGGTAATCGCAGCTGTCCAGTGCGGTAAAGTTTTCCGAAGCGGCATCCGCCGTACGCCACATCTGCAGCACCGGATTGCACAGCAGCGCGGCGATCTTCTGCGCTTCGGCAGGGGTGCAATCGGAAACGAGAGTATAAACATCGCGGGTCTGCACTTTGTCCAGCTTGATGCTGCTGACGCTTTGCGCCTGAGCGATGACGGCTTCGCCGCGGGCATCGTGCCACATCGGCAGAGTAGTAAGTTCAATCCGGTAGTTGTTCATAAATATATACCTCTATTTAGAATTGGATTTTATGCTCAAACGAAACTCCGAACCTGTTCAGCAGAGCCTCATTATGTTTGACACAGCCCGAATATGCGCGCTCATAGCGTCCGGCATTTTCCGGGCTGAAACTTTTTCCGGCATAAGTACGGTAACGTACCACGCGCCAATGGGAGCGGTTGAAACTTTCACGCATGATGTTGAGCAGGTCGTGTTCCTCCTCATTGAGAACGCTGATGATCTTCCCGGCTTCATCTTCGTTCAAAGCCCCCATCGCATCCCGGCAGGTATCGTTCAAACTCATATTGCGCAACTCAAAAAAGTTGGCAAGCGATGCTCCGAGGCTGTCCATCATCAAAGAGTGGGCGAGCATCCGGCGTTCCCGGTCACGGGTATCGGGGTTGCTCAGCATAAGCAGGATCTGCCGGGAGTCCCGGCAGGAGTCTTTCAGCAGACGGGAAATCTGCCAGTATCCTTCAAAACGGCTGGAACCTTCGCAGGAGGCAAGGTCACCGCGGCACACCAGCTGTTCAGCGATATCGAATGCCGCATCCCGCCTGCCCATCAACGGCGGAAGATTCAGCTTTAGCAGCCAATCCGCCGGACGGAGCGACATATCACCGGAGCCGGAAATCAATTCCTGCAACCGGCGGTTGCGTCCGCCGACAATATTCTGCTGCACTGAATCTTCCATTATAAGCTGATCCGCTTTCCTTGTTCAGCTTCAACCGAGAAAGGTGAAGCTGAACGCTTTGGTCGCGTTGACCGCTTCTTTGATCTTGGCAACCAGCATCTCAGGAACTTCCACGTTGGTGGTGATGACGCTGAGAGAACGACCGATCTTGAGGTTCTGGGGAGCGCGGATGTCGATGATGTTGATATTCTTCTCTCCGAGGATACCGGCAATGCGGCCGATAACACCGGGTTCGTCAGCATATTCGACAAAGAGGTGATGACCGGCAGGGTCAAAATAGAGCTTGTCGAAGTTGTCCAGACGGGAGATCATAACGGTGTTTTCAGCGATGGTACCGCGGGCACCGGCTTTGACGATGGCATCTCCGGTTCCGACGAAGAGGTCGATGGTCATGGATTCGCCGTAGTTCTTGGAGTTATCGACCATGCGGTTGATAAGCTCGACACCGGAGTCGCAGAGGTACTGTTCGGCTTCTTTGGGTCCCTGTTCGACCGCGAAATCCTTGGCAATGGCAGCCACCACCGGCGGAATGAGCCACTTGGCATAGTCAGCAAGCTTGCCGTAGAAGCTGGTTTCAATGCGGGTGGGGTTGTTGGTATCACCGAGATAAGCGTGGGTGAGAGCCGTCAGAGCATAAGCAAGTTTCTGGTAACCGGCATCCAGACCGTCGGGAAGAGCTTTGTTGACAACACAGTTGGTAACGCCCTGCTCGAAGTAGGAAATGGTCTGTTCAGCGGCGCGCTTGGCGGCGTTGAAGTTGGCTTCGTAGGTGTTGGCTCCCAAATGGGGAAGCATGATGTCAGCGACATCGGCAACACTCTTGGGACCGGCGGCATCTTTGGGATAAACGTCGTTGCAGTAGACGATCTTCTTGGTGGCCTTGACGGCGCGGAGATCTTCTTCATTGATGATACCGGCGCGGGCACAGTTGACGAGGATGGCACCGGGCTTCATCATTTCAAAGAAGCGGCGGCTGATCATGCCGCGGGTCTCATCGTTTTCGGGGATGTGGAGGGTGATGCAGTCGGCTTCGGAGAAGATCTTTTCAACGGAGCAGAGTTCGACACCGATCTTCTCAGCCAGAGCGGGGGAGAGCATCGGGTCATAACCGAGAACTTTGACATCGAAACCGGAAAGGCGCTTGACGACCAGATTACCGATGTGACCGAGACCGAGGATACCAACGGTCTTGCCGGTAAGTTCGTGTCCCATGAATTTGCTCTTTTCCCAGTCACCGGCACGGGTGGAAGCATCAGCAGGAAGCACATGACGGTAAGCTGCGAGGATCATGGCGACCACTTCCTCAGCCACGGCGTTGCTGTTGGCACCGGGGGTGTTCATCACATCGACGCCGCGTTTGCGGGCATACTTGATGTCGATGGTGTTGTAACCGGCACCGGCGCGGACGACCAATTTCAGATTGGGCATGGCATCGATGACTTCAGGACCGACCTTTTCACTGCGGACGATGAGAGCTTCGGCATCGGAGTGCTGTTTGATAAGCTCCTCCATGGCGGTGGTACCGTCAAGGATCGTTTCGTAACCGCGTTGGGTAAGTAAATCGGCAGCGAATTTGTCAAGTTTGGTCGGAATAAGTACCTTGGGCATTTCTCTCAATCTCCTGTGTTATAGACAATAAATACCGTCCATCTAATATACCATGCTTTCATGATTTTTGCAAGTTATTGTCCCATTTCTTGCAAAAATCTTCACAGTTGTCCCGTAAAAATCAAACCTGCGGCAGCGGCAGAACCTTCCCGGAGTATTTTACGAACGGACAAAGTAAACCGGAATAGGCGGAAAACCGTTGAATTCGACCGAAGCATAACTTGCCGTATAAGCTCCGCAGCTCAGCCAGTAAACCCGGTCGCCGGGTTTGATGTAGCTGGGCAGTGGGTTGCGGTAAAATTCATACATGATATCCTGACTGTCACAGGTGGGACCGGCGATAATGAAATCTTCGCAGAATTCGCCGCGGGCTTCACTGTAAAGAGGATATTTTATGCTTTCATCCCAGGTTTCAATGAGACCGTTGAACTTGCCGGCATCAAGGTAAAGCCAGCGGTCAAGACCGGTGGAAGATTTTTTGCTGACCAGAATGACTTCACTGGCGATGACACCGGCTTCACCGACCATGGAACGGCCGGGTTCCAGAATGATCTCCGGAAGGTCGTCGCCGAAATCCTCTTTGAGATAGCGGGTGATCTCTTCGGAGTAAACATCCATGCTGTTGATCTTGCCGAGATAGTGGGCAGGGAAACCGCCGCCCATGTTTATGAGCTGAAGTTTGATGCCTTCGTCTTCCAGATAGTTGCAGATGTAGCGAACCTTGGCGATGGCGGAGTCCCAAGTACCGATTTCGCGCTGCTGGGAACCGACATGAAAGGAGATACCTGCCGGAGTAAGACCGAGATCGCGGGCCAGAAGCAAAAGGTCTATCGCCATATCCGGGTGGCAGCCGAATTTGCGGGAAAGGGGCCAGTCGGCGGTTTCGCTGCCTTCGGTGAGGATACGGCAGAAGACGCGGGCTCCCGGAGCTTCTCTGGCGATGTTGCGCAAATCAGGTTCGCTGTCGGTGGCGAAGAGGCGGACACCTTTGTCGTAAAAATATTTGATGTCAGAACGTTTTTTGATGGTGTTGCCGTAACTGATGCGGTCGGGAGAGATCCCGAGAGAGAGGACGCGATCGAGTTCATAACGGGAGGCGATGTCGAATTTGGAACCGAGGTCGCGCAAAAGTTCCAGAACTTCCACGGCGGGATTGGCTTTCACGGCATAGTAGATACTGGCGAAAGGGAAGCGGGTGTTGAGGTCGCGGTATTTGCGTTCAACGATACTCAAATCAACCACAATACAGGGGGTGGGATGCCTGGAAGTTTCAGATTTGATAGCGTTCCACTCAGCAGCAGAATAGTAGTCAAGGATATTCACCGGCATAATTCAGTCCTTTCGTCGTTATACCCTGTTTCGCACAACATTTCGTCAGTAAAATTTTGTCTGCTGTAAAAAATAACGTATTAAAGGCAGATTACAAGATGCAAAACAAAAAAAAGTGAAAAAATTACACAGCCATCCCGTAAAAATTTGAAAACTTGACAAAAAAGAAGATCCATGCTACCTTTTGCTTTACCACAAGACGAAAGGAAAACCACATGGATCTTCAAAAGAGTAATATGACAGTACTTGCGCAAATTGTCAAGTTAATTCCAGCAAAAATTATTGATTCTCTCGCAGAAAAGTATAAAATTCAAACCAGAGCCTTCAGTCCGAACAGTCATGTGGTGACACTTTTGTATGAACACTTGGCACATTCTTTGAGTTTGAACGATGTTTGTGACAGGTTGCGGACATCGTAATTGTTTTCTTTGGCAAAAGCATCGATATCGGCTTGATTGTCGGCATAAACTTTGCGATAGTCGTATCCTCCCGTTTCGGCGAGATCCGCGAGGAACTCTTCGGCAGCGGGGGATTTTTTGTTGTAAAACCGATTTTTCTATGGTTTTTCAAAGAAAATACGCTGAGCGGACTTGACTTTTTTAGAAAAGGTTGTACATTTACTTAAGATTTTGAGATTGTGTTGTAACTTTATTACGGAGTTTGAAAAATGGCTTTTTCACATGAAAACGCCGGACACCGGCAGCGGTTGAGAGAAAGATTTATCAATGCCGGACTTCCCGCTTTCGCTCCTCACGAAATTCTGGAACTGCTCC
>JAFVZN010000107.1 GCA_017508135.1 Lentisphaeria bacterium
CAACTCCGGTGCAGGGCTTGCGCGCCCTGCCGGGGGGCGTGGGGGCGAGGAGCCCCCACATCAAGCCAGAGACCTTTTGCGCCTAATCGAACCCCCCGCTCCAAGAGGCACTCCGCATTGCGCCAGCCTTTTTCATAAGCCGCGCAAGCGGTGCCCCTCACCACTACTTTGGTCGCCGTCAGGCGACACACTCTCCAGAGAAGCCGCTTCTTCGACTTATCCGCCGCAATCGGCGCGATGATCGTGCGATGATGACAAAGAAAGTCGGGGGCGACGTGAACTCCCGTTCACGAGTTTCCCCCGACTTTCAAAGTCAGCACGCACGAGGGCGCGCCGCCATTTGCAGTTGATTCCGGCTGAATTACATAAGCATGCCGCCGTCAACGTTGATGCACTGACCGGTGACGTAGTCGGAATCCGGTGAGCAAAGGAAGCAGACGACATTCGCCACATCTTCGGGTTTACCGCCGCGTTTGGCGGGGATTATGGTCATGAACGCTTCGCGGGCAGCTTCCGGGAGCTGGGCGGTCATATCGGTTTCGATGTAGCCGGGAGCGACAGCGTTGACCTGAATGTTGCGGGCACCGAACTCTTTTGCGGTAGTTTTAGCAAGAGCGATGACACCGGCTTTACTGGCGGAATAGTTTGCCTGACCGACATTACCCATGCGGCCGACGACAGAGGCGATATTGACGATTTTACCGGCGCGCTGTTTCATCATCGGACGGACGACAGCTTTGGTGAAGTTGAACGTGCCTTTGAGATTGACGGCGATAACGGCATCCCACTGATCTTCGGTCATCTTGAGCATGAGGGTATCTTTGGTGATACCGGCGTTATTGACCAGGATATCGACTTTGCCGAAGTCGGCAACGACCGCGCTGACCGTGGCATCGGCATCTTCCATTTTGGCGACGTTGGCGGCATAAGCCTTGGCTTCGATGCCGGCTGCGGTAAATTCATCCGCGGTCTGCTGGGCGGTTTCGAGCAGGATGTCGACGATGGCGAGTTTGGCACCTTCGGCAGCCAGACGGGCGCAGATAGCTTTTCCGATACCACGGGCACCGCCGGTGACGATAGCGACTTTACCTTCGAGACGTTTACACATAGTTTTGATCTCCATAGTTGTTTGTTTTGTGTTACATATTTTTAAACAGCACTTTTTCGGGGAAAATCAAAAACGGCGAGATCGGATTTTTATAAAACAACCGCGCCGTTTTCTTTATGCAAACAGGGTTACTCCCATTCGATAGTGCCGGGAGGTTTCTGGGTGATGTCATAAACCACGCGGTTGACACCGTCGACCTCGCTGATGATACGTTTCATCATGATATCGAGCAGAGACCAGGGCAGCTGGACCACTTCGGCGGTGACGGCATCGACACTGTTGATGGAACGGATGGCGATCACATAATCGTAGGAACGCTGACCGTTCTTGATGCCCACGGTTTTGACCGGGAGGAAGATGGCGAAGGTCTGCCAGGTTTTGTGATACCAGTCAGCTTTGATAAGTTCTTCGGTGACGATGGCATCGGCTTCCTGAAGCATTTTCAGCGTATCGCGTTCGATGGGACCGACGTGGCGGACACCGAGCGAGGGACCGGGGAAGGGGTGACGGTCGAGGAGTTCGGAGGGCAGACCGAGGAGTTTACCTACGGCACGGACTTCATCTTTGAAGAGCCGTTCCACCGGTTCCACGAGTTTGAACTTGAGATTTTCGGGCAGACCGCCGACGTTGTGGTGGCTCTTGATAACGCCTTTGGGGTCGCCGTCGAGGGGGATACTTTCCAGGATGTCCGGGTAAATGGTTCCCTGACCGAGAAATTCGGCACCGGTATTGGCGGCGGCTTCGGCGAAGACTTCGATAAATTCTTTACCGATGATCTTGCGTTTCTGTTCCGGATCGGCGACACCTTTGAGTTTATCAAGGAAGCGGTCGGAAGCATCGATGTAGCAGAGATTCATTTTGAAGTTGCGGGCGAAGATCTCCTGAACCATTTCCGCTTCGTTCTTGCGGAGCAGACCGTGGTTGACAAAGACGCAGGTGAGCTGATCGCCGATCGCTTTATGAAGGAGTGCGGCGACGACGGAGGAGTCGACACCGCCGGAGAGGCCGAGGACGACCTTGCCGGAACCGACCTGAGCGCGGATATCGCTGATAGCTTCATCGACGAAGTTTTCCAGTTTCCAACGGCAACTGCATTTACCTTCATTTTTGCAGAATTCGACCGCTTTCTCCACATCGGTGTTTCCGTTGCGCAGGTCGAGCACCGGGATGCCCATCGCAGAAAATTTGTCAAAACTTTCCTGACGGTCACAGCTTCCGGCATCGGAACAGACGATGATGGCAGACGGTTCTTCCTGCATAACGCGATCCGTGGACACGGTGTACGGCATCACCATGGTATAAATGTGCCGGTCACGGATGGAACGTGCGAACTTCTGGATGTCGGAGCATCCGAAATTCAGCAACACGACAGTTTCGAGAGTTTTTTTCATGATGTCCTTCCCAAATGATTTGGAATTGTTTGTTTTTAAAAATACACCTGAAATGGTGAAATTTCAAGATAACATCGGTGATTGATGTAAAAAAAACAGAAAAAAATCCTTTCCGGGAGGTTGTATATCGGGGGAATGGGGGATATATTATCAAAATGTTAATATTGTATCCGGGTTGTGTTGTCAAAACGTTATGGAGACAATTTTAAGAGTTTTTTTGAAATAGACCCTGTATAAAATTTTAAGGAGAGAGTGTGATGAAAAAGGTTGTGATCCCGGTGTTGATGCTGCTGCTTGGGATCGCCGGCAGTGTGGCGGTTTTTCTTGCAATGGATAACGGAAAAGAGAGTAAATGTGAAAAGACATCCCCGTTGGCGGTTCCCGCTCCCCGTGAGATCATCGGTTACGGATATTTGCGCGGAAATTCGCAGTATGCGCTGAAAAACAAGTATGGAGCTTTTGTTTCCAAAGTTAATATTTATTCTTACAACCGGGTGAAAAAGGGTGATTGCATTCTGGAGTATGATGACTTTGACTTGCGCTGTGAGATCACGGATGCGGAAAATGCTTTTGCCCAGCTGGAAAAAGATCTTGCACTCAAGCAGACGCAGTTGGAACTGGTCAAAGTTGATCCGCTTCCGTCTGATTACCGTAATATCAACTGGAAGGTTTCACGTGCCAAGGAGCTGCTCGCCCGTACCGAAAACGAATGGCGCGTTTATCAGCGTCTTTTCAGGAACAAGAGTGTTTCCGACCTTGATCTGCGGGATAAGAAACAGGCGTACTACGATGCTCTTGCCGCGTACCGGATAACGGTCGCCGATCAGGAAAAGGTCAGTCGCGGTTTGCGTAAATTTTATCTGCTCAAGGCGGAGCAGGAGGTCGAAGCGATAAAGACCAAGATCGAAAATGCGAAGAAAGAGTTGGCATTGCTTCAGGAAAAGCGTAAATATTACAAGATCATCGCTCCGCATGACGGCATCATCAAGACGCACTCCGATACTGTCGGAGCGTGGAACGCGGCGGCAACGGAAGCGGCGTGTCTGCATAAAGAGAAGTATTACAAGCTCTATGCCTATTTTGCAGAAGAGGATATCCCTTTTATCAAGAACGGCATGAAAGCGCGCTTTTTCAGCCATGATTCCGGAAAATGGTATGATGCAACTGCGTTTGAGTTGACCCGCAGTCGTACTGCTGTCGGTGACGGAGTTTATCATCTGGTGAAATTCCGGGTCACGTCCGATATGTCCAAAGACCTCAAAGTCAGCGGCAAGGGAACGGTGAATATCGAAGGTGCTGTTACTGTGAAGTTTGAACTTTGAATGGATAAAACGATCGGTAATCTCCCAAATTTTGTAAAAACTTCGATAGCCGGATTTATGACAACTTTTATTGTCATAATAAAATATATCATTCAGGCTGCTGCGAGGCTCAATGGTCTTGCAGCAGCCTTTTTCTTGTGTCCGGTGGCGGGGTCAGAAATCGTATCCGGCTTTCCGGAGCAGTTCGGCAGCTTCATCAAAGTTGCGCCGGACGTGGTCGCAGTGGTGGGCATCGGCATTGATGCAGATGGGAATGTTTCTCTCGTTTGCGGCCTTGAGGATATCCAGTGACGGATAGGGGGATCGACAGGGTTTGAACCAGCCGGAGGTGTTGAGTTCGAGCGCGCCGCCGTTGGTTTTGAGGATGTCCAGCACCCGGATGGCGTGGGCAAAGTAGCGTTCACTGTCGATGACGGCAAACTTTTTCGGCAGATCGAGGTGTCCGAGGAAGGTGAATTCTTTGCATTTTGCCGCGCCTTCAAGTTTCTGCCAGTACATTTCGCAGACGGCAGCGCGTTCTTCCGGGGAGAGGGGGAGCCAGTCGGAGGCATCATGATCGACCGGAAACGTGCCGCAGCAGTGGACGGAGCCGATGAGATAGTCCAGGGGGTACTGCTTCAAACGGGCGAAGATGTCGTCCATGTTCTCAAAGAAGAAGTCAACTTCCAAGCCGATCTTGATGGTGAAATTGTCGTCATCAAGAGAGCGTTTGAGCTCCAGTAAAGTTTCCACATATTCGTCAAGGCGGTCATGTTTCATGCGCCAGCTCTCGGTGCCGGTACCTTCGTAAGCCGGTTCCACCCAGTGGTCGGACATGCCGAAAACGGTCAGTCCGGCGTTTTTTGCGGCGCGGCACATCTCTTCAAGAGTGCTGCTGCCGTCGCTGAAAGTGCTGTGGTTGTGCAGCGAATATCCGACACCGGGGCCGGGAAAAACAAACTTGTCCATCATCTTAACACCTTTTGATTTGTATTGACATTCTTCTTAATGTATCATAAAAAACATTTTTTTACAAACCCTTTCGGGGTTTTCTCCCGGATTTTTGACGGCGGCGACTGAAAAAAGTGCATGAATGCCGCTTTTCTTTGAAAAACTTTTATATTTTGAATTTTAATGGGTTGCAAAATGACACTGTGTGTGATATATTATAAGAACTTGTACGATGCTTGTGCGTGATCATATGGCCGATCCTCTGGGCCTGTCTGATCGCCGGAAGCTCATCCCGGGGGTCCGGATTGAAAGATCCGGAATATAACGTGGCTGTTCCCCGCGGTATGAGATGATGGACGTATGGGTGAAAAATCGAAGAAAAGTATAAATAGAGGTAAAAGAAATTCTATGGTAAGAGTCAGATTGAAACGTACCGGTACCCGTAATGCGATTTGTTTCCGGGTCGTGGTGATGGATCAGCGTTCCGCCCGTGACGGAAGAGCGATTGAAGAACTGGGATTCTACAATCCCCGCAGCAAGGAAGAGAAGATCAAACTCGACCGCGTTGACTACTGGAAGAGCGTTGGTGCAGATTTTTCTGAGACTGTCGAAGACATCGTTGAACGCGTCCGTTCCGGCAAGAGCCTGAAGGATATCGAGCGCAAGCCCGCCATGTCCAAGAAGGCGAAAGCCAAAGCCGCCGCTGAAGCCGAAGCTAAAGCTGCTGCTGAAGCTGAAGCCAAGGCCGCTGCCGAAGCTGCTGCCGCCGAAGCTGCGGAAGCCGCTCCCGAGGCGTGATGGAGCCGACAGCAATGTTTGGAAAGTTGATAAGTTTCTTTACCGGCAAAGCCAAAAAGAGTGACGCCGCCGCTTCCGGAAGTCTCCGGGAGATGGAGTCTTTTGTCGAGTATGTCGTCAAAGCTCTGGTCGATAATCCCGATCAGGTCGAGATGAACACTGTCGATAATGAAGATGGCGCGACGATTCAGGTCCGCTGCTGTAAAGAGGATATCGGAAAAATCGTCGGTAAGCGCGGAAAGACCATCATGGCTATCCGTTCCCTGGTGAGCGGTGCCGCCGGAAGACAGCATAAGCGTGTCTCGGTCGATGTGCTTGACTGACGGATGTTGACTTGTAACTTTTTTTGAAAGGCACACTTGTGCGGATCGATGTCTTGACACTGTTTCCGGAGTTGTTTCCGGGGCCGCTCGGCGGCAGCATTGTCGGACGCGCGGTGAAGCAGGATCTGGTGGAGGTGAACGCGATTGATGTCCGTTCATTTGCTAAAGATGCGCGCGGCACTGTGGATGATAAGCCGTATGGCGGCGGGCCCGGGATGTTGATGGTTCCGGACGTGCTGACCGAAGCGATCGAATCGGTTCGCAAGCCGGGAACTGTGGTGGTGCTGACATCTCCGCGAGGAGAGGTCTTCAATCAGAAGCTCGCCATGGAACTTGCTCAAGTTGAGCATCTGGTGCTGGTCGCAGGACACTATGAAGGTGTCGATCAGCGGGTGATCGACCTGGCGATCGACCGGGAGATATCACTGGGAGACTTTGTGATGTCGAGCGGAAATATCGCGGCAATGGCGATAGCCGATGCGGTGATAAGGTTGCTGCCCGGTGTGCTTGGAGATGATGAGTCGGCTGTCGAGGAATCTCATTCGATGGGGCTTCTCGAATATCCGCAATATACGCGTCCTGCTGAGTACAGAGGATGCAAGGTGCCGGAGGTGCTGCTTGGCGGTGACCACGGCAAAATAGCGGAGTTCCGTCGGCGGGAAGCGGAAAAAGTTACCCGTGAACGTCGTCCGGACTTATGGGAAAAATATCTTCAAACGGAAATGAAAGAACGTTGAAATGAATATCGTTGATACTATTCGTAAACAGGAAGCGCAGGAAAAGCGTTTCGAATTTAATGTTGGTGATACCGTCCGCATCGCGGTCAAGATCATCGAAGGCGACACTGAACGTATCCAGCACTTCCAGGGTACCGTCATTGCCCGTCGCGGCAGCGGCATCGAGGAAACCTTTACCGTCCGCCGGGTTCAGGCCGGTCAGGGCGTGGAACGCGTCTTCCCGATCAACAGCCCCCGTATCGCCGGCATTGAAGTTATCCGTCGCGGTCTGGTCCGCCGGGCAAAACTTTACTATCTGCGCGACAAAGTCGGTAAAGCCGCCCGCGTCAAAGAATTGCGCACGAAGTAATTGGATTTTCCGCGCGGCAGGAGTGAATATAAACATGAAACGCCGTGCGGTATTATCTCTTGACAATGAACTCCTCCGGTCGGAACGCGAGCTCCGGGCGGAGGGTTTTTGTTGGATCGCCGGCGTTGATGAAGCCGGACGCGGTCCGCTGGCTGGACCGGTCACTGCCGGAGCAGTGATATTGCCGTGGAAAGAGGGCGTGCTGCCGGGAGTCTTTGATTCCAAGCAGTTGAGTGCCGCGGCAAGAGAGGAGCTGTTTGAAGAGCTCCAGACTCTTGAAGGTGTCGATATCGGTATCGGGATCGCCGATGCCGGGGAGATCGACCGGCTGAATATATTGAAGGCTGCGCATCTGGCGATGTTCCGCGCCGTTGAGCAGTTGAAAAAAGTTGATTATGTTTTGGTGGACGGGCTGCCGGTAAAAGGTTTCCCGGTGCCGTCGCGGAATCTGGTCAAGGGCGATGCCCGCAGTGCCAGTATCGCCGCCGCGAGTATCGTCGCCAAAGTAGTGCGGGACAGAATGATGATGGAAGCCGCGCAGCAATATCCCGAATACGGGTTTGAGGCGCATAAAGGATATGGTACTGCTGAACACCTGGAAGCGTTGCGCAAGTATGGAGCATCGCCGCTGCACCGCCGGAGTTTCCGGCCGGTGATGGAGGTGCTGCCGGAAACGCCGGTTCAGCAGGAGTTGGAGTTTTGAGCGATGAATCGTGAATTTGGAGGAAATGCCCGCGTTACCGACGCGGGTGGTACCGGATGCTGACGTTGCTGCCGGAGGGAAGAATCTCTTTTTCGGCGGCGGAGTCGTTGTTGTTCAGTGAAGTTGGGATTTTATAACAAAATATTATATATACGGTGTTTATTATGAGTGAAATTTCTTTGGAAACCATCCGGCACAGTGCCGCGCATATCATGGCGGCGGCGGTGCAGAAAATCTATCCGGATGCAAAGTTCGATATCGGACCTGCGACGGAAGGCGGATTTTATTATGACTTTGATATGGAGCATCGCCTGGTCGCGGAAGATCTCAAAGAGATCGAAAAGGCGATGAAAAAGATCATCGGGCGCAAGCTCCCGTTTGAACGCTTTGAGTGCAGTCGCGCCGAAGCGCAGGAGATGCTCAAAGATCAGAAGTATAAACTGGAACGTCTGGCTGACATTCCCGAAGGCGAAGCGATCAGTTTCTACCGGTTGGGTGATTTTGTCGACCTCTGCCGGGGACCGCACGTCGAACACAGCGGCGTTGTCGGTGCGATCAAGTTGACCAATGTCGCCGGAAGTTACTTCCGCGGCGATGAAAACAATCCCATGCTTCAGCGCATTTACGGGACTGCTTTCGCCACGGAGCAGGAGTTGAAAGATCATCTGCGCCAGATGGAAGAGGCGGCAAAGCGTGACCACCGCAAACTGGGTACGGAACTTGACCTCTTCGGTTTCTCCGATTGTGTCGGTCCCGGATTGCTGTTGTGGCATCCCAAAGGTGCGTTGATCCGTCACCTGATGGAGACCTTCTGGAAAGATGAGCATTATAAAAACGGTTATGAACTGCTTTACACTCCCCATATCGGACAGAGCAATCTGTGGGAGACCAGCGGACACTTGAACTTCTACCGTGAAGGTATGTACGCCGCGATGCAGATCGACGAAAAAGATTATTACGTCAAGCCGATGAACTGCCCCTTCCATATCGAAGTTTACCGTTCACGTTTGCGCAGCTACCGTGAACTGCCGCTGCGCTGGGCGGAACTGGGTACGGTGTACCGTTATGAGAAGTCCGGTTCACTGCACGGTTTGATGCGTGTGCGCGGATTCACTCAGGATGACTCGCATATCATCTGTACGCCGGAGTCCATCGAAGAGGAGATCGCGGAAGTTCTGCGTTTCAGTCTGGCGATCAACCGGGCGTTCGGATTTACTGATATCAAGGCGTATTTGTCCACCCGTCCGGAAAAGGCGGTCGGTGAACCTGAACGCTGGGAAAAGGCGATCGTCTCTCTGCGTAAAGCGGTTGAGAAATGCGGTCTTGACTGCGATGTTGACGAGGGCGGCGGCGCATTCTACGGTCCCAAGATCGACCTCAAGCTGCGTGATGCCATCGGCCGTGAATGGCAGACCACCACGATCCAGTTCGACTTCAATCTGCCGGAACGTTTTGATATGACCTACATCGGCGAAGACGGCAAGAAGCACCGTCCGTTCATGGTGCACCGTGCGCTGTTGGGTTCGCTGGAACGCTTCTTCGGTATTCTGGTCGAACACTATGCCGGAGCGTTCCCGATGTGGCTGGCACCGGAACAGGCGCGTATCCTGCCGGTTTCCGACAAGCAGATCGCTCTTGCCAAAGAGTATTGCAAGACGTTGCGCAGTCAGGGATTCCGCGTCGGAGTCGACGAGCAAGCTGCCGGTCTCGGAGCCAAGATCCGCGCCGCACGTCAGGATCGGGTCCCGTATCTGCTGGTCCTGGGCGAGAAAGAGGCGGAAAACGGCACTCTGGCGGTCAGAAACCGCCGGGATGGCGAGCTTGGCGAGATGGATTTGACGAAACTTGCCGAAAAAATGAAAGAAGCGGTTGACAATCGCGAGATTTGGTAATATATTATAAAGACGTACCGGGAAAGTGTTCCCGGTGCGTTGTGTATTGCAAAAAAAGAACTCGATTTATTGACGTTTGAAAGGAGGGTGTTCTTATTGCAAAGTTGCTGAAACCCAATGATCGGAGCATCCAACTGGAATCGGTGCGCCTTATCGGAGCCGATGGAACCCAGCTTGGAGTGGTCGCTTATTCCCGTGCAAAGGAACTGGCGGCAGAGGCAGGAGAGGATCTGGTGCTGGTATCGGATACTTCCAATCCGCCGGTTGTCCGGATTATGAACTTCGGCAAGCTCTGTTATGAGCAGAAGAAGAATCAGAAAGCTCAGCGTAAGAACACGATCGCCCAGAAACTCAAAGAGGTCAAGTTCCATATCAATATCGACCAGCACGATTACGAGACCAAGATCAACCGCGCGGTGGACTTTTTGCAGAAGAAGTTCCGTCTCAAGGTGACGCTCGCTCTCCGTGGACGTGAGATGGCGCATCAGGATATGGCGTTTGAACTGATGGAGAAGGTGACTGCTGATTTGGCGGAATATGCTGAAGCTGACGGCAAGCCCAAACTCCTCGGACGTAATATATCGGTCAATTTTGCTCCGAGATGAGCAAAAACAGTGTCAGGTTTTGAAGGGAGTTCCCTTTGAAATATAATAGAAGTGCCGCGCCCGGTAGTGCATTGACCGGCGGGGCGTAAAACATCAATATAAAGGATGTAACAATGCCGAAACTGAAAACCAGAAAGTGTGCCGCCAAGCGGCTCAAGCAGACCGGAACCGGAAAGTTCCGTCACCACAAAGCAGGTGCCCGTCACCTCAAGACCTGTAAGAACGCCAAGCGTAAACGTCGTCTGCGTCATGACGCAGCGGTTTCGCCCGCCGAGAACAGCCGTATCAAAGCCGCGCTGCCCTACGGTCTCTAATTCAGATAATACAGGAGATGAGGTAATATGTCACGAGTCACTTATGCAGTTCCTTCCCGTAAGCGCCGCAAAATGGTGCTTCAGCGTGCCAAAGGTTTCTACGGCAACGCCAGCCGCAACATCCGTACCGCGTACGATGCCGTCGATAAAGCGTTGAGCCACAGTTACGTTGGCCGTAAACAGAAAAAACAGCAGTATCGTCAGCTGTGGATCGTCCGTATCAACGCCGCGTGCCGTGCGCTGAACGTCAATTACAGCACCTTTATGAACGGCTTGAAGAAGGCCAACATTGGTCTCAACCGCAAGGTTCTCGCCGATTTGGCGGTCACTGCGCCTGCCGAATTTAAGGCACTGGTGGAGAAAGTCACCCAGGCCTGATTTCGCAGCTGAAACAGATAAAAAGCAGCCTGAGATGGTGACGGACTTCACCGTTTTCAGGTTGCTTTTTGTTTTTATTCAGAAGCAAGTGCGGGCGTATGCCCGGAAATGTCTTTAACGTAATTTGTAAAATACAACTATTGGTACCCTTATGAACGACATCATTGAAGCCGTGAATCGTGCTGCGGCAGAAGCCGTTGCCAAGATCGCCGCGGCAATTGACGGTGCGGAACTTGAGGCATTGCGCATTGCATATCTGGGCCGCAATGGACTCTTTCCGGAATTGTCCAAAAAGATGGGCAGTGTTCCTCCCGAACAGCGCCGCGAAACTGGAAGTGCCTTCAATACCGGAAGAAACCAGGTTCAGCAAGCGCTCAATGAAGCACTCGACAAGCAGAAAAGCACCGGAAAAACCGGTGATGCTGTTGATTTGACTCTCCCCGGTCGTCGCCGCAGCTGCGGTCACCGGCATCCGATAACCCAGTTGACCGATGAGTGCGTCGAAGTCTTCGGACGCATGGGATTTATCGCGGTCGACGGTCCTGAGATCGAAGACATTTATCACAACTTTGACGCGTTGAATACTCCGGACGATCACCCGTCGCGCGACCCCAAAGATACCTTTTATTTCCCCGATGGCAGAATTTTGCGTTCCCAGACCAGTCCGGTCCAGATCCGCGTGATGGAGACCCACACGCCGCCGGTGCGTATCGTCGCCCCCGGCCGGGTCTTCCGCCGGGATACGCCGGATGCCACGCACGGCATGAACTTCCACCAGATCGAAGGATTGTACATCGACCGCAATGTTTCGATGGCGGATTTGAAGAGTGTATTGCAGAATTTCGCCTGGGAGATGTTCGGCAGGGATGTGAAGATCCGTCTGCGGCCCCACTTTTTCCCCTTCACCGAACCGAGTGTGGAGTATGATTTCTCCTGCGTGGTGTGCGGCGGCAAGGGATGCAATGTCTGCAAACAGTCCGGCTGGATCGAAATCGCCGGTGCCGGTATGGTCGACCCCAACGTGCTGAAAAACGTGGGTATCGATCCGGAAGTGTGGAGCGGATACGCGTTCGGTCTCGGTTTGGAACGGTTGGCGATGCTGCGCTACCGGATCCCCGATTTGCGTTTCCTGTATGACAATGACGTCCGGTTCCTCGGACAATTCTGAGTGTGAGAGGCTGATATTATGGATATTTCCCGTAAATGGCTGGCTGATTATGTGGCATTGGATTGCGATGATGCAGTGTTGTGCCACAAGTTGACCATGGCTGGTATCGAGGTCGAGCATATTGAAAAGCTTTCCACGGTCCCCGCCGGTGTGGTCGCTGCAAAGATCCTTGAGCGCAACGCGCATCCCGGCAGCGATCATCTTTCTGTTTGCAAAGTTACTGACGGTACGGAAGAACTGCAGATCGTCTGCGGCGCGCCGAATTGTGATGCCGGCTGCATCGTGCCGCTGGCAAAGATCGGTACTGTGTTCAAAACGCCGGAAGGCGAATTCAAGATCAAGCGTTCCAAGCTGCGCGGTGTTGAATCTTTCGGTATGATGTGCAGTGAAGAAGAGTTGGGTATTTCCGGCAACAACGATGGTTTGATGATATTGCCGGCGGATACGAAGCTCGGTACCACTATCGAATCGTTGTACCCCGGCGATACCCGGATCGAATTGGAGATCACGCCGAACCGTCCGGATTGTTTGTCGATGTGGGGTGTGGCGCGTGATGTTTCCTGCCAGCTGCAGTGCGAAGCGAAACTGCCGGAGATCACGGTTCCGGAATGTGATATCCAAATCCCGGAACTGGTGACGGTCGAAGATAAAGAACTGTGTCCGCGTTATATCGGCAGAGTTATCAAAAATATCAAGATCGGTCCCAGCCCCGATTGGCTCAAGGAGCGTTTGGAAAGCATCGGTTTGCGTCCGATAAACAATGTTGTCGACGTTACCAACTTTGTGATGATGGAACTCGGTCAGCCGCTGCACGCCTTTGACCGCAACACCCTCAGCGGCCACCGCGTTGTTGCCCGCCGTGCCAAAGCCGGTGAAAAAATCACGCTTCTGGATGGACGTGAAGTTGAACTCAATGACAGCCATCTGGTGATCGCGGACGGTGAAAAGCCGATGGCACTAGCCGGTATCATGGGCGGAGAATTTTCCGGTGTCACTGAAAATACCACGGAAATCCTGCTGGAAAGCGCGGTGTTCAAGTCTTCTCATATCCGTACCACCAGCCGCCAGCTGGGTATTTCCACGGATGCAAGTTACCGCTACGAGCGCGGAGTTGATTATGACATGGCAGAAGTTGCCTCCATCCGGGCGTGTCAGTTGATTCTGGCAACTGCCGGTGGTGAATTGGCGAGCGGAGCCATGGAAGTTGCCGGTATCCGCCCGGAAGAACCGGTCATCAACTGCCGGTTTGAACGTATCCGTTCCCTCATCGGAACAACGGTGAGCAATGAGCGCATCGTGGAAATTCTGCGCGGCTTGCGGCTGCGTGTTGATGATATCACTGCTGAAAGCTGCAAAGTTACTGCTCCGCTCTTCCGGCTTGACCTTACCCGTGAAGCCGACCTTGCCGAAGAAGTTGCGCGTATCGACGGATTGGATAAGATCCCGGCGATCCCGGTGCAGGGCAAGTTCTGCCATTCCAGTGCTGAAGATGTTTACACTCCGGTGCGGAAGATCCGGGATACAGTCATCGGCATGGGATACTGTGAATGTATCCATTACAGCATTGTCAGTACCGCATCTGCGCTGGCGGACAAGCGGTTTGAAAAGAGCGACCTTATCGAACTCGACAATCCGCTCAGCCCGGACAGTGCATGGATGCGCCCCGGCTTGCTGGGTGAGATGATCGCCACCGTCGGGCGCAACCTTGCGCGCGGCAACCGCGATATGCGCCTCTTTGAACTGGATAAAGCATTTTGCGGTAATCCGGCAAAATATCCGGAAGAACGCTATGAATTGCTGATGCTCATCACCGGCCGCCGTCATCCGGAACGTTATTCCAAAGAAGCTGAAGTTGATTACGATTTCTACGATATCAAAGGTGAAGTCGAACTGCTTCTGGAACGTCTCGGTATCCGCAATTACCGCTTTGTCATTCCGGAAAACAATGACGGCCGCTTTGCCGCCGGCATGGTGATGGAACTTCAGCTTGAAGGCAAGAGTGCCGGACGTTTCGGTGAATTGGCACCGGAATTTTCCACCAAGTGGCGCAATGCGGCTCCGGTATACTTTGCCCAGATCGACTTTAACCGGCTGCTGGATGCCTCCTGCCATACGGTCAAAGCGTACAAAGAGCTGCCGCAGTATCCGGGAACTTCGCGCGATATCGCCTTTTTGGCACCGGCGGATATGGAATCCGGCTGTGTGCTGGAGTTCCTGAAACGCTGCAAAGTGGCGAATCTGGAAAGTGTGCAGTTGTTTGATATTTTTGTCGATGATACGCTTAAAGCGCAGGGCAAAAAGAGCATGGCTTACAGCTTGAGCTTCCGTAACCGGGAGCGTACTCTTACCGATGCCGAGGTCAATACGGCGATGGATAAAGTGCGCAGCAAGCTGGCGGCGGAGTTGAAAGTTGAATTAAGATAAGGAGATGTGTACCTATGTTGAATAAAAATGCAGGAACCGTGTACGAAGGCACTCTCGATGCCAAAGGATTGAAATTTGGTATCGTGTGCGGCAGATTCAATGATTTTTTTGTCAGCCGTCTGCTTTCCGGAGCCATTGATGCGATCGTCCGTCATGGCGGAAATGCGGATGATGTTTCGGTCGCGTATGTGCCGGGTTCGTATGAGATCCCGTTCGCCGTCAAGCAGATGGTGCAGCGCGGTGAATTTGATGCTGTCATGGCGCTCGGTGTGGTCATCCAGGGTGCAACTCCCCATGCTTCATACATCAACTCCGAAGTTGCCAAAGGTCTGGCGCAGATCGGATTGGAAAGCGGCGTACCTGTGACCTACGGTATGATAACCGCCGATAATCTGGAGCAGGCTATCGAACGCAGCGGAACCAAAGCCGGTAACAAAGGCGTCGATGCGGCGCTGGCGGCGATCGAAATGGCAAACCTTACCCGGGTGTTGAAAAAATGAGTGAACGTCCCGGACATTTTGATGAACTCGGCGTGCCGACCCATTCCAAGCGTTTGGGGCGGGAACTGGCGATGGAATTTCTTTTCGGCTGTGATCTGCGGGGAGAAGTTCCGGGAGCTGAAGGCTTTGACCGGTTTCTGGAAACGGCGCGCGATGAGTTCCAAATGAAAGACAACCGTCATGCTCACCGGGCGGAGGAATACGCCCGGAAGCTCTATGAATGTGTCGCGGTGGAACGTGATGCCATTGATGAGATCATCAACCGGTATTGTGAAAACTGGGCTTGGGAACGCTTGTCTATGGTCGATCGGAACATCATGCGGGTCGCTGTTGCCGAAATGCGCTCATTCTCCGACGTGCCGTTGGTGGTGAGCATTGATGAAGGCGTGGAGATCGCCCGTGATTTTTCCGGCTGTGAAGCGGGAAATTTCATCAACGGTATTCTCAATGCGATCAAGAACAACGAGTTCTCTCCCGCTGGAAAAGGTGAACGGTAAGCGATGTCTATTTTTTCTATCTTCAAGCGCGGATTGGAAAAAAGCGCGACCAAAATATCCCGGGTCGTAACTTCGATCTTTACCGGGACAAAGATCCACGGAGCTGAAAGTTTCGACGATCTGGAAGCGATGCTGATATCGGCGGATTTCGGTGTCGCTGCCGCACTGCAGATCACCGGGGAGATCCGTGACCGTTATGAACGCGGTCAGATTTCCACCGATGCTGATCTGGTCATGGCGGCGCGCGATGAAGTTGCATCAATTCTCCAAAACGGAAAACGCCCGTTGAACTCTCCGGAAAACGGCGGACCTGTGGTCATCCTTATGGTCGGTGTCAACGGCAGCGGCAAAACGACCACCATCGGCAAACTTGCTGCCAGACTTAAAGGTCAGGGCAAAAAAGTCATGCTTGCCGCGTGTGATACCTTCCGTGCCGCCGCCGTGGAACAGCTCCAGCTCTGGGGGGAGCGTACCAATACGCAGGTCATCGCATCCAAACACGGTGCGGACCCGGCAAGTGTGGCGTATGATGCTGCCAGTGCCGCGCTGGCGCGTAATATGGATTATTTGCTTATCGACACTGCCGGACGGCAGCACAATCAGCAGAATTTGATGGCGGAACTGGAAAAGATCCGCCGTTCAGTCAACAAAGTTTATCCCGGTGCGCCGCACGAAGTGTGGCTCACTGTCGATTCCAGTCTGGGAGCGAATGTCGTCAATCAGGCGCGGGAATTCAGCAAGTGTGCCGGTGTCACCGGTCTGGTCATCACCAAACTTGATGGTACCGGGCGCGGCGGCATGGCAGTCGCACTGCATCGGGAATTTGATCTGCCGGTATTTTATATCGGACTGGGGGAAAGCCCGGAGGATCTGCAGGAGTTTGATCCGGAACTTTATGCCGATGCGCTTTTCGGTTTGGAAGAAAGGTGAATCGTGTTGTTGAGTTGTGACCGGGAATATATGCTTCAGGCACTGGCACTTGCCAGATTGGGATGGGGAACTACCAATCCCAATCCCATGGTGGGGGCGGTCATCGTCCGTGACGGTAAGGTCATCGGAGAGGGTTTTCACCGTAAAGCCGGTGAAGCGCATGCTGAAATCAATGCGATCAATGATGCACTCCGTTCCGGGAATGATACCGAAAACAGTACGATTTATGTAACACTTGAACCGTGTTCAAGTTATGGCAGGACACCGCCGTGTACCGAAGCGATCATTGCCCATAAGTTTTCCCGGGTGGTGATCGGCGCGCTCGATCCCAATCCCAAACACAACGGGCTGGCGGTGGAGATCCTCCGCAGTCATGGTATCGAAGTCGAATATGGTGTCGAAAGCGGTGCGTGTGCGCGGTTGAATGCGCCGTTTTTCCACTGGGTCACGACCGGAAAGCCGCTGGTAATGCTGAAAATGGCAATGACACTTGACGGTAATATTGCCACTTCAGGAGGACACTCCAAGTGGGTAACCGGCAGTGAAGCGCGCAAACGGGTACAGCGGTTGCGCCGTTTGTCCGATGCGATCATTGTCGGTGCCAACACGGTGCGCTGTGACCATCCGCAGCTGACGGTGCGGGAACCGGAAAGCTGGGCGCGCCAGCCGATGCGTTATATTGCCGGAACGACCTTCTCAGAAGCTGAGGTGAAAGAGTATTTTCCTGACGGCAATGCCGAAGTTGTCGATCTTTCCACTTCGGAGTTGTGGGAGAAGTTCCTGCGCGATGCCGGGGAGAGAAAGATGACTGCCGTTCTGCTGGAGGGCGGCGGCGTGTTTGCCGGAAGTGCGCTGCGTGCCGGTGTGGTGGATTATGTCGAGTTCCACATCGCACCTAAACTGCTCTGCGGTGCCGGACGTCCGGTCATCGGCGGCGAAGCTCCGGAACTTATGAGTATGGCAAAAGAGTTGTGCAATATGGAAGTCGAACGTTGCGGAGATGATATTATCGTCTCCGGTTATCTCAACGGAGAGTGATATGTTTACTGGATTGATCGAAGCTGTGGGAACTTTGCGGCAGCGCGGAAACGGCAAGCTGACCGTTTCCCCGGGAAAAAAGTGGGATGATCTGCTTTACGGCGAGAGTATCGCCGTGAACGGATGCTGTTTGACCCTTGAGCAAATATCTGCTTCCGGCGAGTTGTGTTTTCATACGCTGGAAGAGAGTTTGCGCCGCACCAATCTCGGGAAGCTCCCGTTGGGCAGCAAGGTCAATCTGGAACGCGCCATGTGCGCCAACGCCCGTATGGGCGGACACATCGTACAGGGGCACGTCGACCGTGCTTCCGAGGTGTTGGAGTTGAAACGCTTGCCCGATGGAGATGTGGAACTGCTGGTGGCAATGCCGCCGGAAGATGCCGCACTGGTCGTAAAAAAGGGCAGTGTCGCGCTGGACGGGGTCTCTCTTACCGTCGTTGAAGCGGAAAAAGATTTTTTCGGTGTCCGGCTTATTCCGGTGACGCTGGCGGAAACTGCACTTGCCGCCCGGAGTAAAGGGGCATTGATAAATGTTGAATATGATATAATCGGACGTTATGTCATCCGGCAGTTGGAAGTTGCTGATAACAGTCGCCGCACCGGCGGCGGAATCACAATGGATACTCTGCGTGATGCCGGATTTTTTTAAAGGGGGCGCAGTGATGGAAGTCGGTATTGCCATATATACCTCTGCACAGTTGGAAAGTGTGGAGAACTTCCGGAACTTTTCTCTGGTCGAAATTTCCGGTGAGATGCTGGAAGATGCCGGGAAATATGGATTGTTTTCCCGTATCCCCGATGGCGTTCTGGTGCGCGAGCTGCTGCCGCGCCGGATCGTTGATGATCTGCCGGATGCTTCAGGCGGTGTCTGCCGTGAACTTCTGAAACTTTTTGAGCAGCGGTGCATCCTGCTGGAAAAGTATGGTATCGAATGGGCAACGCTCACTCCGAACCTCGGACGGGCGAAAGATGATGTTGTTTACCGGGAAAAACTGCTTGATCTGATGCGGTGCATGTTCGGCATCGCCTTGCGGCACGGGGTGAACTTCGTTTATGAACTGCGGCTGCCGGAAAGTTTTCCCGGTGCCGTTGACGAAATGTTGAAGTTCTGCCGCAGCTGCAATATCCGTGTCCGGGTGCTTATCGACTTCCATCCCCACGAACCGCGGGGATTTGAGATGATCGAACAGTCAGTGGCGAAGCTGAAAATGAAACGTGATGCATGGCGTATATCCTTTGACGTTGCCAGCTGCAACTATTTGAGTCTGGATGTGGTGAAACGGGTCTTTGCACTCTCCCGTCCCGGCAGTTATCTCCACGAATACGTTGTCTTTTCGCCCGGTCCCGGCAGCGATATGGAAAATTACCGGCAGCTGGATCAGATCGCCGGTGAATGCAGAAAAGCGCAGAGAGCTGCTGTTTCCGGAGGAACGTTCCATGTCGGATGAAGCGGGAAAAACCACCGGTAAAAAAGCGATATTAAAGAACAGTTCCGGAATGGCGTCAGCCACTTTTCTGAGCCGTATCCTCGGATTGCTCCGGGTTCGGCTGGAGGCGGCAGTTCTGGGTGGCGGCGAGATCGCCAGTGCCTGGTTTCTGGTCTTTGCCATACCGAATCTGCTCCGGCGGGTTTTGGGGGAGGGGGCTCTTTCCACCGCACTGATACCGTTGATCGCTGACAGTGAACTTCAGGGCGGCAAAGAAAAGGTGCGGCGGCAGCTGGCTGTGGTCTTTGCTTATCTGGGGATATTACTGGCGGTTATCGTATTGGTCGTTTCGCTGTTCAGCTGGTATGCGGGGCGGCACGCACACGAATGGAGATGGGAATTTTTTCACAGTGAACGTATAATTTTGACGTTTCAACTGCTGCCGCTGTTGATGCCGTATGGATTTTTTATCTGTCTGGTCGGTGTCATCGGTGCGGTGCTGAATTATGCCGGGGTATTTTTGCGTCCGGCACTGGCGGCGTTGATATTGAATGTAGTATTGCTTCTGGTGCTGAGTTCGGTGTTGATATGGTCACTGCCGGAGGCGGGATTTTTACCGGTGCTGGCACTTTCGGTGCCGTTTGCCGGTGCATTACAGCTGATATTGATGGTGATACGGTTGTATAAGGTGGGGCTGTTTCCGGATTTCCGCAAAGGATGGCAGGAACGCAGGATATGGAAAGAACTTTTCAAACTGGCGTTGCCGGGGATGTTGGGATATGGTGCATTGCAGGTCAGTTTTCTGATCGACCGTGGCATGGCGGCAAGTCTGGGCAGTCAGGCGGTTCCGGCGTTGACCTATGTCGACCGTATCGTTGATATACCCATCGGCATTGTGGCAGTTTCTGTAAGCAGTGTATTGATGGTGATGATGTCGCGTTCGGCGGCGGAAGGAAATTGTGAAGAGATCGCCGATACGCTGGCGTATGGTTTGCGTATGGTATGGTTCACCACATTGCCGCTTGCGGCGTTGGTGGTATTCTTCCACAATAATATTTTACAGTTGTTGTGCCTTGGAGGAAAGTACACGGTTTCCGATTTGCAGTCGGCGCATTATGTGGCGATATTTTACGGAATGGGAATACCGTTTTTCTGTTCGCTGAAAATCATACTTCCGGCATTTTATGCGCGGAAAAAGATGAAAACTGTCTTTGCGGTTTCGCTGACGGCGATCGTTGCCAATATCATATTGAACTATGTGTTGATGCAATTTCTGGCGCAGGGCGGTATTGCACTGGCAACGGTGATCGCATCGCTTATAAACAACGGCGTGTTACTGTTGTTGTTGAAGCGGGAAAATATGACCGGAAAGAGCGGCGAAGTGATGTTGAGTTTTCTCCGTTCCGGAGCGATATCGTTCTTTGCCGCATGGGGAATATTTGAGCTTTATCGCCGCTTTTTTGAAACGTGGGCAACTTTGCGCTGGCAGAATACACTTGCGGTTCTGGCGGTGATCGGCGTGGTATTTATGGGAATATATTTTGCCGGAGCATTGATGACCCGTTCACCGGAGTTGCGCGAGATAACCGGTCTTATCCGGCGGCGGAAGCGGTGAATCCTCTTTCGGAGCGTTATTTTTCTTTATTCACCAATTTGCGGAAACGGGCATAATTCTGTTCTGAACAGCGGGTTTTGGCAACAGTTTCCGCTGTCATGCGAACGATGGCGGCACTGTCGTTTGCCAGTTTTGCCAGATATTCCGGAAGCTCTTCCGGCGGCACGGCAAAGACCATTATCACAGCCGCCACAGCCCGCCGTCCGGCATCCGGGTCGAGAAGCAGATCCTGCAATACCGGCAGCAGCACGGAACAATCCTGACGCATAAGTTCGCTGAAGGCAAATGTCCGCAGCTGCAGATCGACGGAATCGGTCGCCAGAAGAGAGAGTTTCAAAAACTGTTCTTTGGGCATCGATGTTCTCTTGCTCCGGAGAAACTTTTCCACCATGCGCGGCTGGGTGTGCATATATTCCACGATCAATCGCACCGGGTCGCGCCGCACTTTCAGTATGGCGCGGTTGGTACGCAGTGTGCTTATCCGGTTGAGGATGGAGTTTATCACATATCCGGCGGGCGTGTTGAGTGCCGTGACCATATTGGGGTCATGAAAGTAGAGCCGGATGAAAAACGGCAGGGCGGCATCTTCATCTTTGGCGGTGAAATAGAGGTAATGTGCTGCGCTGAGGTTGTAGCGCAGGAGGTGTTTCAGTTTGGGTTCAGAAGAGATGATCGTCTCTGTGACCGTGATGATATCCTCTTTTTTGGTACTGCGCCAGAGTTTGGCGTTGGCGGCAAACGCGCTGTACGCCGCCGCATCCGGATCTTTTGCGGCAAGTGTTTTCAGAGCATCGCGGTATTTTGTGTCGCGGAGTTCCGGCGGGAACTTGTTCAACTGCTGTAAAAATTCCGGCGGGAAAAAATCTTTCAACTGCCGTCTGGTGTTGGCTTCAAACAACGCTTTGCCGCTGAGGGGTGCCGCTGTTGAGCGCAGGAGTGATTCCACGTTGCAGAAGGCACTTTCCAGACATCCGGCATCGTAGAGAACACCGGCAAACTTATAGTGTGCTTCGATCTTGTCGTAATTGGCGCAGCACTCCGCTTTGGCGGCGGCGATACGCTTTTCCACTTCTGTGAGTTCCCGGTACGGTGCGGCAAACGCGGCGAGTGCCGCAGTCAATATGGCAAGGTGTAAAATTGTTTTCATTGAAAAATCTTATTTCGGATGCAATTTTTGGAAATGGTGTATTTTTCTACAATATATACTCTTTTTTGTTGATTTACAAGTGAATTGTGCTTGACAAAATCCGGTTTTCCGGTTATTTTATCAGAATGTCAATTTTTATATATAACACAGGGACATGATTATGCTTAAATACAAAGATGCCTCCGCTTGCCGTTTTGATATCGTCAGTCTGGGAGAGGTCATGCTGCGGCTTGACCCCGGTGCCGGACGGATCCACACCGCCAGAACCTTCAATGTCTGGGAAGGCGGCGGTGAATACAATGTCGCCCGCGGTCTGCGCCGTTGTTTCGGTCTGCGTGCCGGAGTCGTGACCGCATTTGCAGACAACCCGGTCGGCCGTCTGGTGGAGGATTTTATTCTTCAGGGCGGCGTGGATACCTCCTTTATCAAGTGGCTACCCTTTGACGGTACCGGACGGACGGTGCGTAACGGTTTGAACTTTACCGAACGCGGTTTCGGCATCCGTGGTGCAGTCGGCTGTTCCGACCGGGGAAACACTGCCGTTTCGCAGCTGAAAGCCGGTGATATCGACTGGGAAGAACTCTTCGGCAAATACGGTGTCCGCCACTTCCATACCGGCGGTATCTTTGCCGCTCTCTCCGATACCACGCCGGATGTGACGATCGAAGCTCTCAAGTGCGCTAAAAAATATGGCACTGTCACCAGCTATGACCTCAACTACCGCCCGAGTTTGTGGAAAAGTATCGGCGGCAAGGCGCGCGCTCAGGAGGTCAACAGGGAGATCGCCCGCTATGTCGACGTTATGATCGGTAACGAAGAGGACTTTTCCGCCTGTCTCGGAATGGAAGAAAACGACCTCAACAACATCGATGCTTCCAAGTTTGAAAACATGATCTCCGAAGTGGTCAAACTTTATCCCAACTTTCAGGTCGTTGCCACCACGCTGCGTCAGGTCATTTCCGCATCGGTCAATGACTGGGCGGCGATCGCGTGGCAGGATGGAAAGTTTTTCAAATCCACTGAACGCAAAGGATTGGAAATTTTTGACCGTGTCGGCGGCGGCGACAGTTTCGCTTCCGGGCTGATTTACGGTCTGCTCAACTTTGGCGATGCCGGTACTGCTGTCGAATACGGTGCCGCTCACGGCGCGCTGGCAATGACCACTCCGGGCGATACCTCCATGGCGACCAAAGCTGAAGTCGAAAAACTTATCGGCGGCGGCTCCGCCCGGGTCGATCGCTGAGTCGGGTGTGATATATTGTTATGAGAACGTTTCTTCTTATTCTGGGAGTGCTTTTGATGATGGATGCAGATGCTTTTGAATACAGCACATCATTTGCCCGCGGCAAGTGGGACCCTGCCGATTTTATCATGGTCAAAGGACCGCGCTGGAATGCGTTCAACCAGTGGGAGCAAATGGATGATCATATCGTGCAGAAAGTTCCGGTCGGAGTGAGCGATGCCCAGCTTCAAGGTCCGATGCATGCCGAGGCATACGTTGCTATGTGCTATGGTAAAAAGCTTACGCTGAAAAAGAAACTCGTCTGCTCTTCCGTCATGTCATTCGATCATCGCATGGCTCCGCTTATCGTCATCGCTCCGGTGCTGGGAAAACACTCTTCCGGTGTCCGGGAGTTCCGCGAACATTGGGAGATCGTCCTCTACGATCAGGGTTTGAACGTCTGGAAACATTCGTGGAAAGACGGTGTGCCGTCATGGATAAAGCACTCATATTTGCTCGCCACCTACAAAAAAGCTGAAAAATATGAACTGAAAGTCACCGTTTCCGCCGCCGCCAAAGGGCAGATGCTGGAAGTCGAATGTGACGGCAAACGTTTCGGCTGTCATCTGCCCGGTCTGGGAAAAGAGTTCTATTTCGGCATCATCGGATGTGAGGGGCGCAACCGTTTCTACGATTTTAAAATTTCCGGCAACTGAGGGATTTATTATGAGTCAGGTTCTGCTTAAAACAGTTTTGCTGTTGATAATTTCCAACTGCTTCATGACCTTTGCCTGGTATGGACATTTGCGTACTCTCAGCAACAAGCCGTGGATCGTCGCGGTTCTTATCAGCTGGGGTGTGGCATTCTTTGAATATCTGGTACAGGTTCCCGCCAACCGCATCGGGCATGACGGCAACTTGTCGATGGCTCAGCTGAAGATCATTCAGGAGGTCATCACCCTCTCCATCTTTGTTCCTTTCAGCGTTTTTTACATGAAAGAACCTTTGCGCTGGAACTATCTCTGGGCCGGGCTCTGCATGACCGGCGCCGTCTACTTCATGTTTAAAAAGTGACTTTTATTTTGCAGCGGAGGGCGGCGCGCCCTCGTGCGCGTCAACGTCGTCAGCGGCAGGATTCGTGAACGGGAGTTCACGTCACCTGCCGCTTTCTTGTTGCCATCGCACGATCATCGCGCCGACTGCGGCGGATGATAGAGTTGAGGGGCGGCGATCTCGCTTTGCCGGAGCGCGCCTTGCTGCGCTCGCCGCGAGGGTCGAGGACGAGTAGTCCACTCCCCTCGCTTCTCGCTTGCAAAACCCGCCCGGCTGTGCGATATCGCCGCCTACGGGCTTTACTGGAGTATGTGTCGCCTGACGGCGACCGGGGTAGTTGGTGGGGTGCGCCGCTTGCGCGGCTTATGAACGCCTGACGGCGTTGTTCGGTGTGTGCGGAGTGGGCTGGCGGCAGCCCAACGCA
>JAFVZN010000108.1 GCA_017508135.1 Lentisphaeria bacterium
GAGTGCACGACTGTACTCGACCCGAGCGGCGAGCGCAGCAAGGCGCGAGATTACCCACAATGCGCCGCCGGAGTTAGCACACAAAAACGTCGCCGGCGGATGCAGTGTGCGGTAAGGTCGTGTTTTGCAAGCGAGAAGCGGGGGGGGAGTGCACGACTGTACTCGACCCGAGCGGCGAGCGCAGCAAGGCGCGAGATTACCCACAATGCGCCGCCGGAGTTACAGCAGTTTAAGCTGTATCATATCGTCGTTGTCTGTTTCCTGATTACGGCGGTTGCGAACAGTGCGGCGCGGCAGTGCGGCGATCGCATCGCGCGGAGTTTCCGCGCTCTTTTCCAGAAGTTCAAGGATCGTTTTCGCCCGTTCCAGTACCGGCTGCGGAATACCGGCAAGCCGCGCTACATGGATGCCGTAACTCCGGTCCGCGGCACCGGGAATTATCTGCCGCAAAAATATCACATCATCACCGTATTCACGCACGGCAACGTTGAAGTTGCGCACGCCGCGCCGGGTCTGCGCCAGTTCCGTCAATTCATGGTAATGGGTGGCGAACTGTGTCCGGCACCGGGGTTCATCATGGAGGTATTCGGCGACCGACCAAGCGATAGACAAGCCGTCAAAGGTACTGGTCCCGCGTCCGACTTCGTCCAATATCACCAAACTGGAGTGGGTCGCATGGCGCAATATGTTCGCGGTTTCCACCATTTCCACCATGAATGTACTCTGTCCCCGGGAAAGGTCATCCGCCGCGCCGATACGGGTGAAAATTTTGTCCACGATACCGATTTCCGCGCTTTCCGCCGGAACAAATGAGCCGGCTTGCGCCATAATGGTTATCAATGCGGTCTGCCGGATATAGGTGGATTTTCCCGCCATATTGGGGCCGGTGATAAGCATCATCCGCTTGGTGTCGCCGTCGAGGTCGGTGTCGTTGGGAACGAATTTTCCCATGCCCAATGCGGCATCCAGTACCGGATGTCTGCCTTTGTTGATGATAAGGCGGTCATCGTCACAGATGACCGGACGGACGTAGTTGCGCTGGCGCGCACATTCGGCAAAGGAGGCGATGGCATCTATCTCCGCGAGTGCTTCGGCGGTGCGCTGGATGTCGGCAGTACGCGCGGTGGCTTTATCCCGCAACTGGGAGAATAACTTCTGCTCCAGAGCGAGGGCTTTTTCTTCTGCGCCGAGGATGCGGCTTTCCAGTTCTTTGAGTTCCGGCGTGATAAAACGTTCCGCGTTGACCAGAGTTTGTTTGCGGATGTAATCTTCCGGAATGAGATCAAGGTTGGATTTGCTCACTTCGATATAGTAACCGAAGACCGAGTTGAACTTCACTTTCAGTGATTTTATTCCGGTGCGTTCGATTTCCCGCATCTGGATCTGGCTCAGCCACTTTTTACCGTCACCGGCGGCGGCGCGCAGTTCGTCAAGTTCCGGGGAATATCCCTCCCGTATGACACCGCCGTCAGCTATGGACGCGGGCAGTTCATCGGCAAGCGATGCCGATATTGCAGCGGTCAATTCGTCAAAATCACTCAAACTTGCGGAACACTGTTCCAACAGCGGTGCGTTGAAGCAGTCGAGCAGATTTTTTATTCCGGGAAGTGATTCCAGTGAACTGCCGAGGTTCTGCAGATCGCGCGGCGTGGCGATACCGACATTCAATCTGCCGACGATACGTTCCAGATCGCGCACCACGCGGAGACATTCGCGCAATTCGGTCAGTCCCATTACGTCAAAGACAAAATTTTCCACCGCATCCAGACGGCGCACGATCTGTCCGTGATCCCGCAGCGGCCGGATGAGGAAACTCCGCAGTTTCCGTCCGCCCATCGGGGTGACGGTGTAATCCAATACGCTGAGAAGCGACCCCTGCCGGTTGTTGCCGAAGAGCGAGGCACTGATCTCCAGATTCCGCAAACTGATCTGATCCAGTTCGAGAAACTCTTCCAGCGAATGATAGGAAAGCAGTGTGACATGTCCAGCTTCCTGCCGGAGATTTTCGGCGGCATAACGCAGTACTGCACCTGCGGCGGCAACTGCCATCTCCCGGTTGCGGCAGCCGAAGCCGTCCAATGTCGAGGTCTTGAAATGGGAACATAAATAAGCGTATGCATCCGCCGGATCAAAATGCCAGTCATCAAGTTCCGTGACCATGATCTTGATATTTTCGCCGGGGAACTGCGGCGTGTTTCCCCGCAGAATGGCGGCAAGTTTACGGGAGATCAGGCACTCTCTGGCACCCAGTTTCAGCAGTTCGGAGTTGAGCTTTTCCACATTGCCCGGTGTGCAGATGAAAAACTCTCCGGTACTGACATCCAATGCCGCCAGATGAAGTGTGCCGTCCCGGTCGGCGGCGAGTGCAGTAAGATAATTGTTGCTGTCGGAGTTGAGCAGTGAGTTGTCGATAACAGTTCCCGGCGTGATGATACGGGTTATCTCCCGGCGGACAATGCCTTTGGTCACCAGTTTGGGGTCTTCCACCTGTTCGGCGATAGCGACCTTCAATCCGGCGGCGACCAGCTTCGGCAGATATGTGTCCAGCGCGTGATAGGGGAATCCGCACATCGGCATCCCCTGCCGCTTGGTCAATGTGAGTTCCAAAACGGAACTGACCTTTTCGGCATCTTCAAAAAATTCTTCGTAAAAGTCTCCGAGACGGAAGAGCAATACGGCATCCGGCGGGATGGTGTTCTTCGCTTCCCGGTACTGTATCATCATCGGAGTGAGTTTCGGCGCGGCAGTATCGCTCATTCGCACATACCCTCCGGAGAAAATTCAGCTTCCAGTGCCACGGATCTGCCATAGCGTGAGGCGGCGGGCTTTTCGATACGGATCTTGCAGAAGCTCACTTCCCGGTGCGCCATGACGGCATTGCCCACAGCGTTCAGCAACGCTTCCAGCAGTTGAAACGAACTTTTTTCCACCACTGAAGTCACTTCATTTTCAATAGCAGAATAATCCAGTGCATCGGTCAGATCATCGCTCTGTGCCGCCGCTTTGAATGGCGTATCGAGTTCAACGTCGATAAACAACCGCTGCCGCGCTGTACGTTCATGCGGCAGTGTACCGATGATGGCACATACTTCCAATTTATTCAAAAAGATCTTTCCCATAATCCTGTATAAGCTCCTGCAAACGTGCTTTCAATCTGAGCAGCGGCAAGCCGATGACATTTTCAATTTCCCCATCGCATGAGGCGACGATCAATTCGCCATGTTCCTGAATGGCATACGCTCCGGCTTTATCTGAAACATCGACCAGAGTCATATATTTCTGTATGATATCCCCGGTCAGTGTGTGAAACCGGACGCGGGTGATTTCGCTCCAGAGATCACAAATATTTTTTTCCCGGCAGACAAGTGCCATGCCGGTGATGACTTCGTGTTCTTTGCCGGAAAGCAGTTGCAGCATCCGTTTTGCATCCGCAGGTGAAGCCGGTTTCCCCAGTGCCTGCTGACCGCAGATCACCATGGTGTCGGCGGCAAGGACCACTTCATGCGGGAAGATATCTGCCGCTTTGCCGGCTTTCAGTGCGGCGTTGTGCAGCGGCAAGTCGGCAAGCTCCACCCCCATGCCCGGAGACAACTCCTCCACATCAGCATCAAAAATCGTAAACTCCACGCCGCAGGAACGCAACAGTTCCCGGCGGCGCGGAGAGCGGGATGCCAGTATCATGCGCGCGGAACTTCCGGCGATGCAACTGCGGCACCAACAGCATCATTGCCGTCATCGAAATCATCGCTGCCGACGATACGGATGTCGATCTTGGCGATATCCTCCATGCCGAAGATACTCTTCATGTGCTCGCGGATAAGCGGTTCCATAAGAGCAAACAGCTCCGGGATGCCGCGGAAATTTTCCACTTTGGCATAGATACAGCGAAGCTCGATGGAGTATACCCCGCGTTTGCGGAAGATCAATATGCGGCGGATATTCAGCTCCGGAAAATTCTTCAATTCCGAGCGCAGCACTGCTGTTACCGTGTCGCACGATGATATGATCGAACCGTATTCGTTGTCAACGCTGATATTGGAACAGCGGTGTTTGCCGAACTTGAGAAAAATCACCAGCTTGATGATCCAGTAAAGGATCAGCACTGCGGCAAAACATCCTGTTGCCAGCAATGCACCGCGATAGAATTCAACTTTCCACATCTCGCAGCACAGCGTGACAACTTTATCCATGAATTCTCTCATGGCCTACGCCTCCCGGGTAAGTTAATTCAGAGCTTCATCTTCCTCGTCATCATCCGGAATTTCATCGTCCACATCCTGAATGAGGACATGAACAAATTTCACGTCCATGCCGGTGATCTTTTCCACCATGCTGATGACCGCTTTCTGCACGTTTTCGGCGACATCGGGAACGGTATAGCCCATTTTGATGTTGATTTTGATCTCAATATCGATCTGGTTGTTTTCGTTGACCGTTATAGCAATGGCACGGCTCTGCATCCGGCGGCTGCCGACGATTTCGGCGAAGTTATCCACCAGCGTGTTTCCGGAAAGCCGGGAGACACCATCGACTTTCAGCACAGCTTTACGTGCCAGCGTGGCGATAACACCATCATGTATACGGACATCTCCCATTCCGGAGTCAGCGACCATAGTTACTGATTCGGCGGGTTTGGCGGCGGCGGCAGAATCGTTGTTTGCCGTGACGGGTTCCGGGGTGTTCTTCATTTTCTCCTCCTTCGATTCAGGTGTTGGTTATTTTTCCTGCAGAATACGTTCGACAAAACCGGTATCGTATTCGCCATCGACAAAATCTTTGTGTTTGAGCAATTTATGTTGGAACGGCAGCGTGGTTTTCACTCCATCCACCACCATTTCATTTACTGCACGGTTGCAGATGGTCAACGCTTCCGCCCGGTCATGTCCCCATACGATAAGTTTTCCGATGAGGCTGTCATAGTAGGGCGGGATGACGTAACCGCTGTACGCGTGCGTATCCATACGGACATTGGCACCGCCGGCGGGGATAAACAGGTTTATTTTACCGGGACACGGCGCAAAGTTGCGGGACGGATCTTCGGCGTTGATACGGCATTCGATCGCGTGTCCGCGGAATTGGATATCCTTCTGGCGGTAGGGAAGTTTTTCTCCTGCGGCAATGGCGATCTGAGCTTTGACCAGATCGACACCGGTCAGCATCTCCGTTACCGGATGTTCGACCTGGATACGGGTGTTCATCTCCATAAAGTAGAAGTTGCCTTTGGCATCGAGGAGAAACTCGATGGTTCCGGCACTGGTATACTTTGCCGCTTTTGCCGCTTTGACGGCGGCACTGCCGAGTTTATCGCGCAGTTTGGCGGAGACGGCGGGACTCGGGGTCTCTTCCAGAAGTTTCTGATTGCGGCGCTGGACACTGCAGTCACGTTCACCCAGATGGATGACGTTGCCGTAGTTGTCTGCGAGGATCTGGACTTCGATATGGCGGGGGTTCACCAGGAACTTTTCCATATACAAGTCGCCGTTACCGAAGGCTTTTTCCGCTTCCGCTCTGGCAGAATGGAAACCTTTGACCACTTCATCATCACTGTATGCAATGCGCATACCTCTGCCGCCGCCGCCGGCGACAGCTTTGATGATGACCGGGTACTGCAATTTGTGTGCCATGGTCAACGCCTGAGCTTCAGTAGCGATAAGTCCGTCACTGCCGGGCGTGATCGGAACGCCTGCTGCGCGCATGGTCTCTCTGGCGACAGCTTTGTCACCGAGAGCTTTCATTGCTTCGGATGTAGGTCCGATGAACGCGATACCGTGACGGCGGCACGCTTCGGCGAAGTACGGGTTTTCCGAAAGGAAGCCGTACCCGGGGTGGATGGCATCGACTTCGCACAGATCCGCGACGGTCAGCAGCCGTTCGATGAGCAGATAACTCTCCGCCGGCGGCGGCGCGCCGATGCAGATGGCTTCATCCGCCATTTTTACAGCCAGACTTTCGGCGTCGGCGGTGGAATAGACCACGACGGTACGGATGTTGAGTTCGCGGCACGCGCGGATGATCCGGACTGCGATTTCGCCGCGGTTGGCGATCATAACTTTATTGAACATGCTGTCTCCACTGCTTATCCGATAACGAAGATCGGCTGTCCGTATTCGACCGGCTGACCGTTTTCGACGAGGATCTCTTTGATCACGCCGGATTTTTCCGCTTTGATCTCGTTCATCACCTTCATAGCTTCGATGATGCACACGGTAGTGTCGGCGTTGACCCGATCACCGACCTGAACAAAAGGCTTGGCATCCGGACCGGGGGCGCGGTAGAGCGTACCGACCAGCGGAGAATCTATGGTCTCTTTGTGCGCTTCGGCGGCGGGGGCGGCCGGAGCCGGAGCGGGAGCTGCCGGTTGGACTGCTGCCGGAATGGCGGCGGTCTGGATCACCGGCACCGCAGCGATTTCCGGAGCGCAGTTACGGCGGAGGGAGATGTTGCATCCTTCCATCTCGATTTTGATCTCGCTGAGATTGTACTCTCCCATCATGCTTACGAGACTGCGGATTTTTTCGACTTCCATTTTCATAATTTTCCTCTGAAATTTTTTACATTGCAAACTTGATCATCCGGCATTCCGGGATGCCCCCAGCCGGTTGGCGAGGGCACGCAGTGCCATTTCGTATGAGAACGCCCCGAATCCGGCGACGACACCGATGCATACCGGTGCGGTCAGTGATTCGTGGCGGAACGCCTCACGGGAGGATATGTTACTCAGATGCACTTCAACTGCGGGCAAAGCCGCCGCCGCGATCGCATCGCGGATCGCAACGGAAGTGTGGGTGTATGCGGCGGGGTTGATGATGATGCCGGAAAAACCGTTTTTCGGTGCATCACCGATCAAAGTAACAAGATCACCCTCGGAATTGGATTGAAACGCTTCGACTTTCAATCCCAGTTCCCCGCCAAGTCTGGTGACATCGGCAACGATGCTTGCAAGCGTTGTTCTGCCGTAGATGTCCGGTTCCCGGCTGCCGAGCAACTGAAGATTCGGACCGTTTAGAAGCAAAATTTTCATACTCATCAGGCTCCGTATACTATACGGTTGTCATTTTATTTTGCGGCAGGCAGATTTCACATACCATGAAAGTGCCTCTCTATAAAATAACCTCTCAGAGGCACTTTTTCAAGGGATGTTGGATTTTTTTTTATCGAACCGGCTCTTTTACGGTCGTTCTTTTGCCGTAGCGGTGACATTCGCAAAGGAAAGAAACCGCTTCTTCGGCAGTGTCTACAACCTTTATAAGATCAATGTCTTCCGGAGAGATCATCTTTTCGGAGATCAGAGTTTCCTTGAACCAATCCAGCAATCCTTTGTAAAACTTGCTTCCGACAAAGATTATGGGGACCATGTTGATCTTTTCGGTCTGCACCATGGTCAATACTTCCGACAGCTCATCCAGCGTGCCGAAGCCGCCGGGGAAGATGATGAACGCGGTGGAGTATTTGAGAAAACTCACTTTCCGCAGGAAAAAGTAACGGAAATTCAGCGAGCAGGTCTGATATTTGTTGGGGTTCTGCTCCATGGGCAGCTCGATATTCAAACCGACGACGTTGCCGCCGGCTTCATAAGCTCCCCGGGATGCCGCTTCCATGATGCCGCCGCCGCCGCCGGTGATGATACTGTATCCGTTTTCCACCAGCAGTCTGCCGCACTCTCTTGCCGAAGCATACGCCGCATCGTCCTCATTTGTCCGCGCCGAGCCGAATACGGATACGAACATATCTTTGGTCGGGTTCAAGGTGTCAAAAGATTCCACCAGCTCCGACATGATCCGCAGGACGCGCCATGAATCCATCGGCATAAATCCGTTGCGGTTGAAAATATTGCTTCCATCTGAACGATCCATGGTATCCTCCTTGTGTAAAAAGTTTGTTTGCTTGTTTGTCAGATTTATTTCGGGAACTGCTGGCAGGTGTGCTGTATCCAGCGGTTCAGGGCCGGTTTGAGGATAAAATCCTCCAATTCATCCCCGTTGGGGAAGAGGTGGTCGCAGTATGGGCAGCGGGGGAAGTTCTCCAAATCCGCCGGGGTCAGGTGTTCTTTGCACTGCGGGCAGCGTTCGCCTGCGAGCATGAAGAGCTTTTTGTTTTCATTTTCCATATATATTTTCACAGCCTTTGTTGAAAATTGCATCAAGAAGTATTATCTTATTTAAAATAACGCCTCAGGAAGCAAAATTCAAACGCTTTCCGGGAAAAAGAGCAACATGAGGAAAGATTTTTATGAAAAATATTTGGATAATCGCCGGTGAAGCCTCCGGAGATATGTATGGCGCAAATCTCGCGACCGAACTGCGGAAACTCGCCGCCGCCAACGGTCAGCAGATCAATATCACCGGCATGGGGGGACCGAAAATGATCGCCAACGGCATCCCGGTGAAGGTCGATTCCACTGAATTGGGGGTCGTCGGGATCTTTGAGATCATGCGCAGTATATTCACCTTTATCCGGATATACTTCAAACTGGTGCGCGAAGCCAAAGCGGAACGCCCGGATGCGGTGGTGCTTATCGACTATCCCGGATTCAATCTGCTCTTTGCCAAAGCCATGTACCGCGCCGGCATCCCGGTGGTCTGGTATGTTTGCCCGCATCTGTGGGTCTGGGGGAAATGGCGGCTGCCGGTACTGGCGAGGATATGTTCCAAGATGCTGGTGATCTTTCCCTTTGAGGAGGAGGTCTTTGCACCCACTCCGCTGAAAGCCACTTTCGTCGGTCATCCGCTGGCGGAGATCGTAGCCGGCAGGCGTGATCCGGAACTCAAACGTGATCCTGATACCTTTCTTCTGCTCCCCGGCAGCCGCAAGATGGAGATAGATAAACTGCTTGTTCCCATGCTTGATACCATATCCATTTTGAAGACCCGCCATCCGGAGCTTAAGTTCCATCTCGCCGCCCCCCGCGAAAAAATCGCCGGTATGTGCCGTAAAAAGATTGAAAAGTACCGCAGATCCCATCTGGATTGCCCGGAAATCTCCATCAGCTGCGGCGATACCGGGGTGTGGATGCAGAGAGCCGGAACCGGACTTGCCGCCAGCGGCACTGTCACCGTGGAGTGTGCCCTTGCCGGACTGCCGCTGGTCGTCGGTTACAAGCTCAACTTCTTCACTCTCCTTGTCGGTATGGTTCTGGTAAAACTTTACCGGGGCTTCTTCACGATGGTCAACATCATCGCCGACAGAGAGGTTTTTCAGGAGTTTCTGCAGTGGCACTTTGCGCCGCAGGAGCTTCTTCCGGCGATCGAAGCCATTCTGCCCGGAGGTTCCCGCCGTGAGGAGGTCGAAGCCGGTATGAAAGAGGTCTCTGACGCTTTACGCAATCCGAACAACACCTCCGTCGCCGCGCGGGTGGCAGCGGAATGTTGGGATGTTTGAATTGACAGAGAACCTTGTTCTGCTTACAAGCTGGTGAATTCTGTTTCCTGATCCGCTGAAATCGAAGCAAACGGCAGTTCGTGACCGTGCTGGAATCCGTAAAATACCGGGCAGGTGATACGGTCACAGAGATCTTTCAGCACCGCCATGATCTCCTCCTGACTTCCGCTGGAAGTGAAGTGTCCGAAGACTACTGCGGCACAGTGTTCAAAGGCTCCGGCAAGGCGGAGCTGGTTCAGGGTGCGATCCACCCGGTACGGGTGTTCTCTCACCTCTTCCAGAATCAATATCCTGTTCCGGGTGTCCGGGAAAAACGGTGTTCCGCACAAGCTGGCGGCAACGGTCAGATTTCCGGCAAGCGGAGCTCCTTTTACCGTTCCGGGGCGCAGAGCCGGGAGCTGGAACTTCTGTTTCCGGCGGTGAAAAATACAGCTCAGACTTTCCCGGGTGAACTCATCCATCTCCGGCAGAAACGCGAACATCGGCAGTGCCGCCGCCGTTCCGCAATCCTTTGCTGTCATCGCCCAGTGGAGCGCGGTTATATCGCTGAATCCTGCGACCATTTTTTTATGGCGGGCGAGGGTCGGCCAATCCAGTTTCTCCAGAAGTTTTCCACTGCCGTAACCGCCCCGGATCGCCCAGATCATGGATACTTCCGGATCGAGCCACGCAGCAAGCAGATCGTCAGCTCTTTCGGCATCACTGCCGGAGAGGTAGGGTAGTTCCGGATCTTTTCCTGCGGCATGGGGCATTATTCTGACCTTCGCCCCCAGCGATTCCAGAAAATCTTTCCCGGCAGAAATGCGTTCCGGGGAGACTGCACCCGCCGGAGCGAGAGCCGCGATGGTGAATCCTTCCGGAAATATCTTCATAACAAATGTCCCATCCGCTCTTTTTTGGTGGAGAGGTAACCGGCGTTCTCCGCTCCCGGAGCGATGACCAGCGGGACCCGTTCCGTGATCTCAAGTCCGTAACCGGATATGCCGACAAGTTTCTGCGGATTGTTGGTCAGCAGACGGACCGATTTAACTCCGAGATCCAGCAGTATCTGCACGCCGATGCCGTATTCGCGCAGATCTTCCGGAAAACCGAGCTGCAAATTGGCATCGACGGTATCCAGACCTTCGTCCTGAAGTTTGTAGGCGTGGATCTTGTTGAAGATCCCGATGCCTCTGCCCTCCTGCCGCATATAAACCAGAACACCGGAACCGTTTTCGGCGATCATCTTCAATGCCGTCTGGAGCTGGGGGCCGCAGTCGCAGCGCAGTGAACCCAGAACGTCACCGGTAAGACATTCACTGTGAACGCGCACGAGGACATTTTCTTTATCTTTGATGTCGCCGCAATGGATGGCAAGGTACTCCAGATCATCGACTTTGGTGCGGTAGGCGGTGATGGTGAAATCGCCGAAACAGGTCGGAAGTTTGGCACTTTCACCCCGGATGACCAGGTGTTCGTGGCGGCGGCGGTAGGCGACCAGTTCTTCGATGGAGATGAGTTTCAGACCGTGTTTTGCTTTGAACTCCATCAGATCGGGCAAACGTGCCATGGTTCCGTCATCTTTGGTGATCTCGCAAATCACACCTGCGGGCTTCAATCCGGCGAGAGTGGCAAGGTCGACTGCCGCTTCGGTGTGTCCGGTCCTTCTCAAAACGCCGCCGGGACGGGCGGCGATGGGGAAGATATGACCGGGAATGCCGAAATCATCCCGGGTGCATTTCGGGTCGAGCAGAGATTTTACCGTATTTGCACGGTCATAAGCACTGATGCCGGTACTGCCGGAGAGGGCATCGACACTTTCGGTGAAGGCGGTTTTGAAGTGGTCAGTGGATGGTGCCCGGTAAATGCCGAGTTCTTTGGCGCGCTCTTCGGTGATGGGGGCGCAAACGAGACCGCGGGCGTGGGTGATCATAAAGTTGATCTTTTCCGGAGTCACCAGTTCGGCGGCACAAACCAGATCGCCTTCGTTTTCCCGGTTTTCGTCATCGGTGACGATGATCATTTTTCCGTTTTTGATATCGGCGATAGCCGCTTCGACGCTGTCAAATTTTATTTCCATATCAAGCTCCTGCAATTTTTTTCTGCTGTTCCGGGGCAGGGTGGGCTTGGAAAAGGCAAACATGGAATCCCTGTGAGTATGAGCCTCTCATGTACGCCCGGTTTCTTCTGCCATCCAGACTTTACTGTCGGTCATGGAATTTCACCATATCTGCCGGAAAGTTTTTTCCGGCTCGCGGACTTTACCGCCGGTCAAGGAATTACCCGCATCGCGGACTCACCTTGCCCTGAAGATTTTTTTGATCGTACACTAATATACCCTGTATTTGCGAAAAAGCAAGCCGGATTCAATATTCATCCTGATAAAAAAGAGTGACATTCCGGGGGCGGTACTCAATTTTATTTTGAATCAGCTCTTGACGAAACAGTTTTTTTGTGATATATTACATCCCGGTCTTTTGCGAGTGAATAAACTTTACACATATAAAATAAAAGAGGTTTTTATGGCACAGCGGACGGATATCAAGAAGATCCTTATTATCGGCTCAGGTCCCATCATCATCGGACAGGCATGCGAATTTGACTATTCCGGAACTCAGGCGTGCAAAGCGTTGCGCGCCGCCGGTTACGAAGTGGTTCTCGCCAACTCCAACCCGGCAACGATCATGACCGACCCCGGCATGGCGGATCACACTTACATTGAACCGCTTACCGTGGACAGCCTGGAAAAGATCATCGAGAAAGAGCGTCCCGATGCCCTGCTTCCCAACCTCGGCGGACAGACGGCTCTGAATCTGGCTATCTCTCTGCAGAAAGAGGGTATCCTTCAGAAATATTCCGTCGAAGTCATCGGCGTTGACCTTGATGCCATCGAACGCGGTGAGGACCGTATCGAGTTCAAAAACACCATGAACAAGATCGATATCCCCATGGCGGCATCGGAGCCCTGTTACTCGGTGGAAGAGGCGGAAAAGATCGCTTCCCAGCTCGGTTATCCTGTGGTTTTGCGTCCGGCGTACACTATGGGCGGTACCGGCGGCGGTATCGTTTACAATGTGGAAGAGCTCCGGGAAGTCGTCGCCCGCGGTCTGGCTGCCAGCTTGATCCATCAGGTGCTGGTCGAAGAGTGCGTACTCGGCTGGGAAGAGCTGGAACTTGAAGTCATCCGCGATGCCAAAGGCAATAAGATTACCGTCTGCTTTATCGAAAACGTTGACCCGGTCGGTGTCCACACCGGTGACAGCTTCTGCGTTGCTCCGATGCTCACCATTGCGCCGGAAGTGCAGCAGCAGCTTCAGGATTACAGCTACCGCATCATTGATGCCATCGGCGTTACCGGCGGCTGCAATGTCCAGTTCGCCCGCAACCGGGAAAACGGACGTATCATCGTTATCGAAATCAACCCCCGCACCTCCCGTTCCAGTGCGCTTGCCAGTAAAGCCACCGGTTTCCCCATCGCGCACGTTTCCACCAAACTTGCCACCGGGGTGACTCTGGATGAGCTTCCCTACTACCGCGACGGATCTCTGGACAAGTACACCCCCTGTGGTGATTATGTGGTTGCCAAGTTTGCCCGCTGGGCGTTTGAAAAGTTCCCGCAGGCGGTCGATCACCTCGGCACCCAGATGAAGGCGGTCGGCGAAGTGATGAGTATCGGTAAGGATTTCAAAGAAGCGTTCCAGAAAGCGATCCGCGGTCTGGAAATCGGCAAGAGCGGCCCCGGTCTTGACCGCAAGATCGAAGCTATTCCCTATGAAGAACTCAAGCAGAAGGTCGCTTCTCCCTCCAGTGAACGTTTCTTCCACCTCTATGAAGCGTTCAAAAAAGGTTTGTCGGTCGATGAAGCGTTCAAACTTACCAGCATCGCCAAATATTTCCTCTCCGAGATCCGGGAACTTGCGCTCTTTGAACTGGAACTTGCCAGTTTCAACTGGATGCGGCTGCCTGATGAAATGCTTATCAAGGCGAAGAAGTTCGCTTTCTCCGATAAGTATCTTGCCAAATTGTTCAGCATCGAAGAACGCGCCGTGCGGAAACGCCGTCTGGAATTGGGATGTGTCGCCAGTTTCTGCCGCGTTCCGGTGAGCGGTGTCGCCGGTAACGAAGATTACTACTACTCAACTTACAGCGGTGCTGCGGATGAGGTTCCGGTCTCCGATAAGAAGAAGATCATGATCCTCGGCGGCGGACCGAACCGTATCGGTCAGGGTATCGAATTCGACTACACCTGTGTCCATGCCGCGTTCGCGCTGCGGGATGCCGGTTATGAATCAGTTCTGGTCAACTGCAACCCGGAAACTGTTTCCACCGACTACGACACCAGTGACAAGCTCTACTTCGAACCGTTGACCACGGAAGATGTGCTTGCCATCCACGCCAAGGAAAAGCCGGAAGGCGTTATCGTCCAGTTCGGCGGTCAGACTCCGCTCAACATCGCGCAGGAACTCAAAGATGCCGGTGTCAAAATCATCGGTACTCAGCCCGAAGGTATCCGCCTGGCGGAGGACCGTGAATACTTCCGTGAACGCATGATCGCGCTTGATGTCAACCAGCCCGAAAGCGGTATCGCCCGTTCTCTGGACGAAGCCGTTGCGCTCGGCCGCCGTATCGGTTATCCGGTGATGGTGCGTCCCAGCTTCGTTCTCGGTGGACGCGGAATGATGGTGATCTACGAAGAAAATATGCTCAAGCGTTACGCTGTGGAAGCTATTCAGGTCAGCCCGGAATATCCCATGCTTATCGACCGCTTCCTTGACCATGCCATCGAGTGTGAAGTCGATGCCATCAGCGACGGTGAAGAGGTCTATATGCCTGCCGTGATGGAGCATATCGAGCTTGCCGGTATCCACTCCGGTGACTCCGGATGTTCCATCCCGCCGGTCACGCTTTCCAGGGAGATCCTTGCGGTCATCGAAGAGAAAGCCGCTGCCATTGCCCGTGACTTCCGGGTCATCGGTATTTTGAATGTCCAGTTCGCCGTCTGTGAAGATAAGGTTTGGATCATCGAAGCCAACCCCCGCGCCTCCCGTACCGTTCCGGTGGTCTCCAAAGTCACCGGCGCGCCGCTGGCACGGATCGCTACAAATTTGATGCTGGGCAAAAAGCTCTCCGAATTCCGTGATTTGCTCCGTCAGCCGCCGACCGATTATTACGGCGTCAAAGAGGCGGTCTTCCCCTTCAATATGTTCCCGGAAGTCGACCCGATCCTCGGACCGGAAATGCGGGCTACCGGCGAAGTCATGGGGTTGGCATCCAGCTTCGGCATGGCGTATTACAAAGCGCAGCAGGCGGCAGGTTCCCAGCTTCCGCTCTCCGGCAAAGTTCTGGTCAGTGTCCGGGAACGCGAACGCGCGGAACTGCTTCCGGTGGTGCAGACACTTGCCGAACTCGGTTTCGAGCTGGTCGCTACCGAAGGTACCGGAAAGTTCCTCGATGCCAACGGCATCAAACACACTCTGGTGCATAAGCTCAATGAAGGCCGTCCCAATGTCGCCGATCTTATCCGCAACCGGGAAGTCGCGCTTATCATCAACACTCCGATGGGCAAGTTGAGCAAGATCGACGACAGCTGCATCCGGATGATGGCGATCCAGTACAAGATACCGTACATGACCACCATCGCGGCGGCGCAGGCGACAGCCACCGGTATCCGGGAGGCGATCAACGGCAGTACGCCCTTGAAATCGCTCCAGGAATATCTTGATCTGAAGAAATAATCAAATCAGAGTGGTGAAGAGGTGTTGGCAGCGTTGATAATCGTTTCGCTGTTGCTGATAATTGCAATTGCAGTGGCAGTCGTAAGTTTTCGCCGGATGGCGGAACTGCGGATGGATCTGACCTCCGCGGTCCTCAGCCGGACGGAGATATCCAACTTCCTGTCCCGCTTCTCCACCGGAATAAATTGTGACGACGGCGTGGACGGCGCGATGTATTCCGCCGCCCGCTACGTCTGCGAACAGATCGAAGCCAGCAGCGTGGCGATCTACGGTGTCAACGGAAAAGTGTTGGTTCCGTGGGCGGTATACGGCGTTTATCCGCTGACGAAAAGTGTTCACAAGCGCGGTCAGCGGCTGCTTGATCTGTTGAAAGAGGAAGAACCTGTCTCTTCCGGCAGCGGATTTCTGGGCGGCGTGTTTGAATCACGGCAGTCGGAACTGGTTCAGCTTGCCGCAATGGATGAACGCTTTTCCTGTTATCCCGACCACGATAAACTCGGCAGTATCATGGCAACACCGATGGTACGCGATGGCATCACTGTCGGCGTTATTTGTGCTGTCAACAACAAAATGAGTACCGGCAAAGCGTTTTCCGAAGCGCAGCTTACCCGGATAAAATCTCTTGCCAATCAGGTGTTGATGGTTCAGCAGCTGGTGCAGGTGTACGGCGAAATCAGCCGCCGGGAACGGATCGACCAGGAACTCGGCTTCGTCCGGCAGTTCCAGTTGTCGCTGCTGCCGGCGGCGGATATGACACTGGGAAACTTTTCCGTGAGCGCGCACACTACCAGTGCCAAAGAGGTCAACGGCGATTTTTATGATATGGTGAAAATAGACGATGACCGTCTGCTGGTCATGATCGGTGATGCCTGCGGCAAGGGAATGCCGGCGTGTATGATGGCGGCGATGACACGCAGTTTCGCCCGCAGTATCTGTTCCCACTTCACCACGTTGAGCGAGTTTTTGCGCGATATCAACAGTAATTTGTTCCGCGACAGTGATATTGACCGCTTTATCACGCTGGGATGCTGTCTTATCGACCGGCGGGGCGGATTGATCGAGTTCGGCCGTGCCGGACACACCGATATGATAATGCATGTTCACGGACATCTGCGGCGGTTGTCGCCGGACGGTACCGCACTGGGAATGCTGCCTGACGAGGATGCGGAGTTTGAAACCATCTGCCTCGCGCTGGACAGCGGCAGCAGTCTGATGCTCTATTCTGACGGTTTGAGCGAGGCACTGAATCATGACAGAGAGGAGTTCGGTACTGACCGTCTGACCAATGCGTTCAGCGTGGCGTGTCAGCATCATGAAAGTGCCAGTGATATTATTTCTGAAGTCATGGGCGCAGTGCGCGAGTTCGAATACGAACAGAATGACGATCAGACGATGATACTTATCCGGTATCAGAAGTAAGGATAAACAGGGCAGGTCATCATGGCGGACATTCCGGTTTGGAGCGCGGAAAATCTCAATCTTTCCATCGGGCGGCAGATCATCTTTGACGATGCATCGGTGGCGGTGATGGAAGGTGAACGGCTGGCATTGGTCGGCCGCAACGGTTCCGGCAAATCCACATTGCTCAAGATCATCGCCGGCTTGGAAAAGCCCTCTTCCGGCGACATCCATATCCGTAACAACTTCCGTACGGCGTATATGACACAGGATGTGGATTTTGTCACTGACAAAAGCATACGCGGCGTACTGCAGGAGGGGCTGGAATATTTTGAACAACTGCTGGATGAGTACGCGCATATTTCCCAGAATTCACCGCGCCACGCGGAGATCGAACATATTCTCAACACCTGCAACGCGTGGAATCTGGAAAACAAACTTGATACCACCTTGCAGAAACTGGATTTGAACCGCCACTGTGATACGCCGTTCCATCTGCTCTCCGGCGGCGAAAAGCGGCGTGTCGTTCTCGGCCGTGCCATAATCGGAGAACCCGATCTGCGGCTGCTGGATGAGCCGACCAACCCCCTTGATGTGGCGACGATCGGGTATATCGAAGAGTATTTGAAAAGTTTTCGCGGTTCGTGTCTGCTGGTCACCCATGACCGGTTTTTCCTTGACCGGATCGCCGACCGCATAATCGAGTTGGAAAATGGAAAATTTTTCTCCTGTGCCGGCAGTTACGCCGATTTTCTGGCGGCGAAAGCTGAGGCGCGTCACGCTGAAGATATGGAAGTTTCCCGGAGAGAGAAGTTTTTGCGCCGGGAGATCGAATGGGTGCGCCGCTCACCGAAAGCGCGGTTAAAGCGCAACATGGGACGTATCCGGCGTTTTGAAGAGTTGTCCGCAGTGCAGGCACCGGTACGCATGGGAGACACGGAACTGGTCATCCCGGAACCGGAACGGCTGGGGAACAAAGTCGTCGATCTCATTGATGTGAGCTTGAAATTCGGTGAGCGCACGATGTTGGACAAGTTCAATTTTGAGTTCACCGCAGGACACAAAGTAGGCATCATCGGAGCCAACGGCGCGGGAAAAACCACGCTGCTCAAACTGATAACCGGAGAACTGCAGCCCGATGCCGGTCAGGTGAAGGTCGCTGAAACGGTACAGTTCAACTATATCGACCAGCGGCGGCTCGATCTGGACGAAGATAAGACCGTGTACGATGAAGTTGCCGGTGGAGTGGATGTCATATCGCTGGGCAGGGAAAAGATTTCGGTGCGGGCATTTTTGAAACGTTTTCTCTTTGAAGATGAGCGTATCAATGGCAAGGTTAAGTATCTTTCCGGCGGCGAAAAAGCGCGGCTGCTTCTGGCAAAGGTGTTGAAACGCGGCGGAAATTTTCTTATTCTGGACGAGCCGACCAACGATTTGGATCTGCCGACACTGCGGGTGTTGGAGGAGGCACTTGCCTCATTCAATTCCACGTTGATCGTGGTCAGCCATGACCGTTATTTTTTGAACCGGGTATGCAATCATATCATCGCCTTTGAGGATTTGGGAAGCGATGCCGGATGCGGGGTGGTTTCCACGCCGGGAGATTTCGATTACTACATGAGCGTGCGGGCGCGCCATCTGGATAAGCTCCGTGCCGTGCTGCCGCAACCGAAGACAAAAGTGGAAAAAACGGTCGCCGCTGTTGAGGAGAAAACTCCGGAAAAGAAGCCGGAGAAGGGCAGAAAACTTTCCTATCGGGAACAGCAGGAACTTCTTCACATGGAAGAAAATATCGCGGCTGCCGAGGCGGAGCTTGAAGCCATTGAAGCACGGTTCAGTGAACCGGATTTCTTCGTCCGGCACGCGAAGGAGATGCCGGCTTTTGAAGCCGAACTTGCCGCCGCCCGCGCCCGTGTCGATGCACTCTACGCCCGGTGGGCGGAGTTGGAAGGATAAGTTGAACTTCCCCCCGGTGCGAAAGAGAGGAAAAATGCCACAGATATCCCATGATTTTTCAAAAACAGTGTTTTTTATCACTGTTTGCGCAGAGAAATTTCTGATTTAAAAAAAGTAATTTTGTCAGATTTTGCAAAGATCGCACAATGCCATGATCGCGACCGGCTTGTCAGGGGGCTGTTGCAAAACATAAGATTTAGCGACAGCCTCGTTGTTATACCCAAAATACTTATTCACTCATGATTCTCTGCATTCCTCAATAAATATCTTTGAGAAGTGCGATACCTCGGGTATGAAGTGTGTCTATTGGCATGCAGAATCGCTGGTGTACCCGATAGGCAA
>JAFVZN010000109.1 GCA_017508135.1 Lentisphaeria bacterium
AAACTTTTTTTCCCGTGAAAAAAAGTTTTTCTTGTCCCCCGCACACTCCCATTTCACTTTGATAGAATTGTTGGTTGTGATTGCTATCATCGCCATACTGGCGGCGATTTTGCTTCCGGCATTGCAGAGCGCACGTGAGCGGGGGCGTTCGGCAAGCTGCGCCAGCAATATGCGCCAATTCGGGCAGGCGTTTCAAATGTATACCAATAACACCGAATACTTTATGCCCTACACCAAAACTGCGGAATCCAAAAAGAAACCGGGGAAGAGTGTTTATTGGACCGGCTACCTTCACGGGTATGGTATTTTGCCGTTGAATGTATTTGCCTGTCCCTCATTTCATCCGACGGCAAATAAAAAAACGCAAACTGCGGTCGATGAATACGGCAATATCAACTACACCGGCTACGGTTATCCATACTACAACATCGGTGCCGGAAGATATGTCTGCAACGTGGATACCGGCGTAAAAGTAAGTGAAAGTGTACTCAAGAGTTCCAAAGTGAAATTTCCGTCAAAAATGTATGCGCTTCTGGATGGCTGGGTGCAATTCGGTTCCGGCGGCACTCACGGCTATTTGAATCTCTCGTACAGAACAGCTTATCTTACCTCGGATTCGATTGCGTCTCCCCATTCCCGTCATCAGAAGTCGGTAAATATTCTCTATGCTGACGGACACGTTGAGCCGAAAAGAGTCAGCAATGTAAACAATCCCTACCCGGAACTGGGCGGGACAGACAAGTTTGCCGTACATTGGTCTGGTTGGAGAGATTAACAACAACGCGAGAGCGCATCGCGCAGCTGCGCGGTCGTAAGCGGAGTACCGCGCAGTTTCCGTAAAAGCGAAACGTATTCTGCGCGCGGGATATAACGGGCACCGAACAACTCTGTTGTGAGTGTCACCATCTGGGTGTCAAGTACCTCAACATCACACGCTTTCAATATCGCCCCGAGATGGGCAAGCGCGAACTTTGACGCGCCGCTTTCCCGGAAGAACATCGATTCTCCGGCAAAGATTTTGCCGATGGAAATTCCATACAAGCCCCCGGCAAGTTCGCCGCTTTCCCGGTTCCACGCCTCAAACGAGTGCGCCCATCCCTCCCGGTGCAGCTGACAATAGTTGGCGATCATATCAGCGGTTATCCAGCTCTCTTCGCCATCCTGCCGCTGTGAACACGCAATCATCACCTCTTCAAACGCGGTGTCGATACGCAATTCAAACTTCTTCTGCCTGACCATCCGCGCCACCATGTGCGGCAGATGAAACTCCTCAAGCGGAATGATCCCGCGTTCCGCCGGATGTGCCCACGGAATAAAATCCACCCGGCTGTCCGGCCACGGAAAATATCCCTGCCGATAAGCCGCTTTTATCATATCAACATTCATGTCGCGGGAACAGAGGAACTCTGCATCTCCCAGTGTTTCCGCCTCGGGAAATTTATACATATCCATAAGCATAAAGATGCCGGTGAAGTCCTAAATCAAGAACCTCACCGGCGTTGTACTTCAAATCATTGCCAAAGGCAGATTATTTGGAGTGGTAGTGGGTGTGAAGCAGGTGGTGAGCCTTTTCACTGCCCGGTTCACCGAGGAACTCTTTGTAGAGAGCCTGGATATCGGGGTTGTTGTGGGAACAACGGATGACCTTGCGTTCATCTTCGCTGTACAGACCCTTCATGCGCTTTTCAAGCAATCCGGCATCGCCGTGGAGGAAGGGCTGTCCGCCGCCGTTGATACAACCGCCGGGGCAAGCCATGATTTCGATAGCCTGGAAGCGGTTGGGATCAGCGCGAACCATATCCAGCACCTTGCGGGCGTTACCCAAACCGGAGCAGACGGCAACGTTGATGGTTTTTCCGGGCATGATCTCGACCTTGGCTTCTTTGATACCGTCAAGACCGCGAACCGCGCGGAAGTTGATGGCATCGCCTTCGAGTTCCTTGCCATTGAGCATGGCGTAAACGGAACGGCAGGCAGCTTCAAGCACACCGCCGGTGACACCGAAGATGTCCGCAGCACCGGCAGAAGCACCGAGCGGGCTGTCATACTCTTCATCGTCCATGTTGGCGAGGTTGATACCGGCTTCGTTGAACATACGGCAGAGTTCGCGGGTGGTGACGACATAGTCAACATCGCGGACGCCGTTGGGAGCAAATTCCGGACGGGCGGCTTCGTACTTCTTCGCCTGACAGGGCATGACGGAGACGACGATGAGGTCTTCCGGTTTGACACCGATCTTTTCAGCATAGTAGCTCTTGGCGATAGCACCGAACATCTGCTGCGGGGATTTGCAGGAGCTGGGGATGTGGAGCAGATCGGGGTAGTTGTGCTCGATGAAGTTGATCCATCCCGGGCAGCAGCTGGTCAGGATCGGGAGATTCTTGCCGGATTTGATGCGTTCGACGATCTCGTTGCCCTCTTCCATGATGGTGAGGTCAGCGGAGAAGTTGGTGTCGAAAACTTTGTCAAAACCGAGGGCACGGAGACCGGCAACCATTTTACCGGTGACAGGCACGCCGGGAGCAAAACCGAATTCCTGACCGACCGCGACGCGGACCGCCGGAGCAGTCTGGACGATAACAGTCTTGGAGGGATCGTTGATGGCGGCCCAGACTTTCTTGACATAGCTGATACCGGTGATGGCACCGACCGGGCAGACGTTGACGCACTGTCCGCAGAAGGTACAGTTGGTATCGGCGAGCGGGATCATGCTGGCGGTACCGACTTTGGCCTTGAAGCCGCGTCCGTAACCGGTCAGGGCACCGACAGTCTGAACTTTGGAGCAGACAGTTTCGCAGCGGCGGCACATGACGCACTTGGAGAGGTCACGCATGATCGCGTTGCTGGACTTGTCAACGGGGAAGTTGTTGACTTCGCCCTGATATTCGATTTCGCGGATACCGAATTCGACAGCGAGCTTCTGGAGTTCGCAGTAACGGTTCTTCGGGCAGATAAGGCAGTCCTGCGGGTGGTCGCTGAGCATCAGTTCAACGATAGTGCGGCGGGCCTTGAGGGCGCGCTGGCTGTTGGTATGAACGACCATGCCTTCCATGACCGGAGTGGCACAGGCGGGAGCGAGGTTGCGGCGTTTTTCGACTTCGACCACGCAAACGCGGCAGCTGGCGGGCTTGTTGCATTCGCCGTTGCCCAGATGGGCGCAGTAGCAAAGAGTCGGAATGTTGATGTTAAGCTGCTTGGCCGCATCCAGAATGGTGTAGCTTGCAGGAACAGTAACGGCTCTGCCGTTGATCGTGAGATTTACAGTTTTCATTGCTTATCTTACTCCATGACGATGGATTTTTTCGGACATCCTTCAATACAGGCACCGCACTTGATGCACTTGCTCTGGTCGATGACGTGCTTCTGCTTGAGTTCACCGGTGATGGCGTTGACGGGGCAGTTGCGCTTACATTTGGTACAACCGATACAGGTGTCATTGATTTTGAGGGTGAAGAGCTTGCGGCAGGTTCCGGACGGACAGCGTTTGTCGCGGACGTGAGCGAGGTATTCGTCGCGGAAGTAGCGCAGGGTACTCAGGATCGGGTTCGGTGCAGTCTGACCGAGACCGCAGAGAGCGGTATCAGTGATGGTCTTGGCGAGGTTTTCGAGATCGTCAAGCATCTCAACGGTTCCGTTGCCGTCGCAGATCTTTTCGAGCATTTCGAGCATACGGCGGGTACCGATACGGCAGGGGGTGCATTTTCCGCAGGACTCATCCTTGGTGAAGTCGAGGTAGAACTTCGCCATTGCGGGCATACAATCCTTGTCAGAGAGAACGATCATACCGCCGGAACCCATCATGGAACCAGCCTTGATCAGGTTATCATAATCAATCGGAGTATCCAGTTCTTTCTCTGTCAGACATCCGCCGGAAGGTCCGCCGGTCTGTACAGCCTTGAACT
>JAFVZN010000004.1 GCA_017508135.1 Lentisphaeria bacterium
CCCGCAGGCGGAACCCGTGACAAAAGAGTGAAAAATCTGCCGCCATAAAAGGCGACAGATTTTTCGCAATTTTGGCACATTCAGAATAGCCGAAAGAAGCCCGGCATACCAGCTCCCCACTCCGGTGCAGGGCTTGCGCGCCCTGCCGGGGGGCGTGGGGGCGAGGAGCCCCCACATCAATCCAGCGACCTTGCTTGTAAGCCGCCGCAAAATTACCAGAGGTTTTGGTGAACGAGAGCAGGATTCCACTTGTTTTTGGGTTTCTGCGGAGTTTCCGGATAACCGATGGCAATCAGGCTGAAGGGGACGATGTTTTTGGGGGTTTTAAGAATGGCGGAAAGATTTCTCATATTCGCGGGGATGGGATAAACACCGCACCACACCGCACCGAGTTTGCAGGCGTTGACGGCGAGCAGGATATTTTCCGTTGCCGCAGAGAGATCCTGAGTCCAGAAAGTGTTGTTGGGGATGGCTTTGCTCAGGTCGCCGCAGGTGATGATCGCCATGGGGGCGGTCGCCAGCGGACGTTTTGCACCGGGAACCGCGGCGGCAAGAGCTTTGAGCGTTGCCGGATCGCGGACAACTATAAACGCCCACGGCTGACGGTTCATCGCGGTCGGGGCAGCCATGGCGGCTTTGAGGAGAATGGTTTCAGTTTCTTTGGAAACTGCCTTTTTCTGAAAACGGCGGATGCTGGAACGGGTCATGATATTATTCAAAGCCGCCCGGTCGATCTCATGGGCGAAAACGGGCAGTGCCAGCGTGGCGGCACACAACAGCAGGGCAAATTTTTTCATAGTTACTCCGTGTAATCGGTGAAATTTTATGCGAATATGATTTCAAAAATCTGTTTCGCCACATCGTCTTTAGCTGAACGCCGGATCGGGAACTGTTCACCTTTGCTGTTGAAAAGTATCACCTTGTTGGTGTCGTTGCCGAATCCGTCCGCGACGTAATTAGCGACGATCCAATCCAGATTTTTCCGTTTGAGCTTATCCAGAGCGTGAGCTTCCAGATCTTCCGTTTCGGCGGCAAAGCCAACCAGAAGTTGATCGCTGCGCTTGTTTTTGCCGACGGCGGCGAGGATATCTTCGGTCCGTTCCAGTTCCAGAAAGAGGGGACCTGATTGTTTTTTCATCTTGCTGTCAACCGGATGCGCCGGACGGTAATCGGCAACCGCCGCGCTCATTATCAGCATATCGGCATTGGGCGCGAGGCGGTGTACGGCATCTGCCATCTCAGCGGCAGACTCCACCGGGACAAATTCAACACCATCCGGCGGAGTCAGGGCTGTCGGACCGGAAATAAGGGTGACTTTGTGACCGAGTGCGATCCCGCACCGGGCGATGGCATAACCCATTTTTCCGGTGGAACGGTTGGAAATAAAACGTACCGGATCGATTTTTTCACGAGTCGGACCGGCAGTGATGAGAATGTGCATGATAAAACTCCGGGGTCATGCGACCCCGGTTCAGAAAGTTATCTTTTGTTATTTGGCAGGGGTGAAGATCAGATCGCCGTTTTTGAACTGGGTCTTACCGCTGTTGTTTTTGCTCAGCCAATCCTTGTCGATGTTGTGCTTTTTGGCATAATCTTCAAGGGAGATATCTTCGGTGACTTCGGTGAGAACCGGTTCGGAAGTCGCGGGAGCGGTGGTATCGGCTCCGGTATTGTCAACCGGGGAAGGAACATTGTTGCCTGCGTTGTCATTCGAAGGCGGATTGGTATTGTCGCCGGTGTTACCGGCGGGGGGAACTTCAGTTCCGTTACCACCGTTGTTTTCGCCCGGCGGGGTGACAACAGGCTTGACCTGAGTGTTTTCTTTGCCGGGGATGACCAGCTTCTGACCGATCTGGAGACGGCGGGCGGAAGCCTGATCGAGGTTGTTGGCGTTGAGCAGATCGGAGAGACGGACGCGCAGACGGCGGGCGATGCGTTCCGGGGTGTCGCCGCTCTTGACCACATACATTCCGTCAGCACCGACGGAGGTGTTGGCAGGAGCGGTATTGTTGACAGTTTTCTTGACGTTTTTACCTTTGGCGTTGGGTTTGACCGCGTTCTTCCTGACCGCAGCACCGGAGGGGATGATCAGCTTCTGACCGATCTGGAGACGGCGGGCGGAAGCCTGATCGAGATTGTTGGCGTCCATCAGCGCGGACAGGCGGATACGCAGACGGCGGGCGATGCGTTCCGGAGTATCGCCGCTTTTGACGATGTAGATGTTACCGCCTTTGACCGGGGCAACTTTTTTGGCGTTGGTGCGGCTTTTTTTGCGTTTGGGGGGGACTTTGTCGGAATCAACACCGCCGGAAGATCTGACATCGGTCATGGGTTCAAAGGTCGGAGTCGGCGGAGGCGGCATGATCGCAGTATTCTGAGCAGGAGTCTGTTCCGGAGCCGTAACAGCTGCCGGATCAAGTTCGGGTGCAGGGATGATCGGCTTGTGATTGGTTATGGGTTTGGTGGTCGGACATCCGGTCAACAGCACAGCGGCTCCGGCAACGGCGAAAAGATGGATCTTACGCACTTTGAACTTCTCCTTTTGGTTAAATGTTGATAAGAAATATGATTTTTGTGAACATGATGAAATATAGCGTTATAAAGGACACTTTTCAAACCGTTTTTTTAAAAAAAACGATTATTTTTCAAAAGCTGTCTGGAAACAAAAACGGGACGGGCGGAATGCCGCGTCCCGGGGGAACTTTTTACTTGCGCTCTGCATCGCGCTTTTCTTTCCACTTGGTCTCTGCATCTTTGGGAAGATAGATCACGGATTCATCTTTCCGGACCATCCGCAACTCTTCGCGAGCCACTTTTTCCACGGCGGCGGGGGAGTGCTGCAAGTCGTGGTTCTGCTGCTGGAGGCGCATCTGACGTTTTTTCAAATCGTGCAGTTCGGCCTCCTGTTTTTGCAGTTCACTTTGCTTTACGCGGATGTCCTTCCAGAAAGGGTAGAGGATGTAGACGCCTGCGGCGATCACGATAAATATGAAAATCGCCCATATCAGAGTATTGTTTGATCTTTTTTCGCCCATGGTTTACCCTTTCGTTTCCGGGTCAGCGTTCCGGCTGCAGAGTCAGCAGAAATTCGATATTGGTCTTGACCTTTTTCAGGCGGCCGAGAACCAGTTCCATCGCTTCGGCGGCGGGAACACCGTTGACCGCTTTACGCAGAAGCCATACTTTGCTCAGTTCATCCGGATGTAGGAGCAGTTCTTCCTTGCGGGTCCCGGATTTTTCAATGTTGATCGCCGGATAGATGCGGCGGTCGGAAACGTTGCGGTCGAGATGGAGTTCCATATTGCCGGTACCTTTGAACTCTTCAAAGATAACGTCATCCATCTTGCTGCCGGTGTCGATCAGGGCGGTGGCGATGATCGTCAAACTGCCGTGATTTTCGATGTTGCGCGCGGCACCGAAGAAACGTTTGGGTTTGTGCAGAGCGGTGGCATCCACACCGCCGGTCAGGACTTTACCGCTGTGGGGCTGCAAAGTGTTGTAAGCGCGGGCAAGGCGGGTGATACTGTCCAGCAGGATGACGACATCTTTTCCGTATTCGACCAGACGTTTGGCTTTTTCGATGACCATTTCCGCGACCTGGGCGTGGCGTTCGGGGGGTTCGTCAAAGGTGGAGCTGACCACTTCGGCATCTATAACGCGCTTCATGTCGGTCACTTCTTCCGGGCGCTCGTCGATGAGCAGGATGATAAGCGTGACCTCCGGATTGTTGGCGCGGATACTGGTGGCGACCTTCTGGAGGAGGACGGTTTTTCCGGTACGGGGCGGAGCGACGATCAAACCGCGCTGACCTTTACCGATGGGGGTGACCAAATCGACCACGCGGGTGGAATATTCGGCGGGTTCCCGTTCCAGCAGCAAGCGGTTGGTGGGGAAGTAGGGTTCCAGACTGTTGAAGGGGATGATATTCTTTTTGCGTTCCGGAACGTCGGCGTTGATGCTTTCGACCTTCAGCATGGCGAAGAAACGCTCTTTTTCCCGTGGTGTGCGGATGATACCGGATAGGAAGTCGCCGGTTTTCAGAGCGAAACGTTTGATCTGGGAGGGGCTCAGGTAGATATCTTCCGGAGAGGGCAGGTAGCTGTACGCCGGAGAACGCAGGAAACCGAACCCATCCGGCAGGACTTCCAGATAACCGCTGCCGCGCAGCAGGACGTTTTTCTCAGCTCCGGTGCGGAGAATTTCGCAGATAAGGGCGGATTTTTCCAGTGCGCCGATACCTTCGATACCGAGTTCAACCGCCATGGAGGTCAGTTCAACGATCGACTTTTCCTGCAGTTCAGAGATGTTCAGCTGGGGAGCGTTGGGGTCGATAATGATATCCTCTTCCTCGAAATGTTCTTCGCGGGAGTTCTGCTGGTCGTTGCCGTAGTTGCCGCGATGATTACCGCTGCGGTTTTTGTTGTTGCGGCGGTTTTTATTGTTGCGGCGGTTGTTGTTATTATTGTTGTTGTTGTTAGTGTTATTGTTGCGGTGATTGCTGTTGTCCTGGTGGACCGGGGGTTCCGGCTGAACCGGTACCGGCGCACTTTCGTGGGGACAGATCGCCGTCGGATCCGGCTGTGCCGGAGCGGGGGCGGCTTCGGCGGGAGCGACTGCCGGAGCGGGAACGGGCGCGGGCGCGGCTGCAACCGGAGCCGGAGCTGTTGCGGGAGCGGCTGCCGGAACGGCAGCATTGTCTTCTATTTTCTTTTTCGGCGGACGGCCGCGGCGTTTGGGGGCAGGGGCGGGAGCGGCTTCGGCGGGAGCGGCAACCGGGGCAGCTGCGGGCTGAAGTTCGTTTTCGTTACTCATGACACTTTTCCTTACGGTTTACTTGAGGTGATTTCAAAAAATCTCAAAAACTTTTGAAGTCACCTCTGCTTATTTATTTTTTAATAATTCGATCAATTTATCAAGCTGCTCAAAGAGCATTTCCGGAGAACCGTTGTTGATGACGGCGAAATCGGCTCTTTCCAATTTCTCTTCCGGCGGGAGCTGGCGGGCATCGCGCTTTGCCATGTCGTCAGCGGAATAGTTGCGGTTGCGGAGCCGGAGTTTCCGGAGTTCCGGATCGGTCCACAAGGCGAGGACGGCATCAAAATGGTTTTCAAAGCCGCCTTCATAAAGCAGCGGCAATTCAAATATACCGTGGCGTTTCCCGGAGCGGCACCGGGCAATGGTGTCGATCATATTTTTTGTGAGCAGCGGATAGAGAGTTCCGGTCAGGAGTTTCATCTTTTCCGGATGGGCAAAGGCGGCTTGGGCGATCACTCCCCGGTCGATGGTGTTGTCGGGACGGACGGCAGAATTGCCGAAAAGTTCTTTTACTTTATCAATCAGCTCCGGGATAGCGGCATCATATAATTTGTGGCAGGCGGCATCGGCATCGAAGGTATACCATCCTTTTTCTTCAAAATAGTGCAAAACGGTACTTTTACCTCCGCCGAAGGCGCCGGTCAATCCGAGAATCATAAGAAATCCTTAGCAGTTATCAAAACAATACCACATAACAACGGCACCAGCAGTGCGATCACATGGAAAAGTTGAATCCGGGTGTATAAAATTTGAGAAGAACTCCGGCGGAATGTGCCGGTTCACGAATTTCTCTTCTTTTAATATAATACATCCTTGCGATTTTACAAGCTGGAAAATCAAGTTTTTTATGAAAAACCGGCGTGAAATGATAAAAAATTCACAGCTGTCCCATAAAAATCAAACCTTCGGCGGCGCATTGCGGGCTCTACTCCAAAAAATCTCCCTGCGGCGGCGGGAGAGCCGCCTCGCCGCTCGTGCTTCGCACTCGACGGTTGCAGTCGATTTTCCGGAGACCTCGCTCTGCGGCATTCCGTGCGGCTTATGCCG
>JAFVZN010000015.1 GCA_017508135.1 Lentisphaeria bacterium
AGTGTCCCGCCCCTCTCCGCTTTCTTTCGCAAGAAAGAAAGCTTTGCAAAGAAAGCGAACTGTCGCGCCGCTCCGTTGTCGCGGCTTGATCGACGCTTTTTTGGAAAAAAGCTTTGCAAAAAACTCAGTGGAGTAACACCCGTGTGAATGTTTCTTTCACAAGAAAGAAAGTTTTGCAAAAAAACTCAATAGAGTAACACCCTCCACAACTTGTGTGCGCAATATGTTGTCAACCTATATTGGGAACAGAGCTTTTACTTTTGGGAACGGAACTTCTTCTGCTGTTCTCTGTGAATATCTTCCAGAGCTTTTTTCTGGATTTTATGAATATCCTTGAGCAGCATGGAGTCGTTGATAGGTGCCCGTTCACGATATTTCAAACGGCCATTGCGGATGTTCCGCAGCATTCCACGGGAATCATTCAAATATTCCGCACCGAAAAAGCGTTTATCTTTTTCGACCGTACCTTTTAAAACAGCAGCTTCATTATCAAGCATCAACCTCATTTTGCGGCTGCGGCGGTCAGTTTTGTTCCAGCCGTATTCAAGAAAATAACGGTGCGCCTCGTGGATGAATTCAAGCGCAAGTTTTTCACGTTCATGCTGAAGATTGAGTGCACGGCGGCTGCCGGGATCAGCGTTGCGCATCTTCTTTTCCACATCTTCGATATCCTCTTCCAACCGGCGCAATCTGCCATTCAAATCCCGGGATTTTAATTCTCCGGTATTGAGATCCAGCACCATACCCGGCACTCTGCCTCCGGAACCGGTGGACGGGCGGGGCTGATTATGAGTGGGGCGTATCGGAGTAATTCTGGCAGATCCGGCAAGCGAGAGGATCATAACGGCAGTCAATAAAACCTTTTTCATCACAACCTCATTTTTCAGGTAATGTCCCAAATTCTGTAAAACTAAAGCATGAACTTGCAGACAAAAATTTCTTTCAGCGTATAAAATATATTACAAAGGTTTCGTTTTGTCAAGAAAAAAATCCTCCGCAAAAAGAAATTCTTCCGGAGGATCGTTATACGTTCACTTGATAAAAGTCAATTTTTTACCGGAGTTTTCAAGTCGGATTTCAAATCGATCGCTTTATTGAAGGCGTTGAAAAGTGAAATTGCAGATGCTACTTCCACCGCGCCGGAGATCTCCTCCTCGGAAACCCCCATCATCAACGCCGCTGAACGATGGGCATCCAGACAATAAGTGCAGCCGTTGACGGCACTTACAGCGATGATGATCAACTCTTTGGTCTTGGGATCAAGGTTGTTTCCGGCAGCATCAGCGACTTTCATTACTGCATCCATGAAATCTCCGCAGCGGCCCATCGCCTGAAAAACTTCCGGAATTTTGCCGAATTTTTTCTCGATACCATTCTGGATCTCCTGTGCTTTGGCATCACCGGTCTTTGCATACATTTTGATAGAGGCCATAATATTTTCCTTTCCTGTTAAGGTTTGTCACTATTCAATAATAACACATTTGCAGATGTTTTTCAATTGAAAAACGCACCAAAGAGTGATATTTTATCAAAAAAAACAGTTTACAGGAGAAATATAACCATGCCGGATGTTTTATTTGCCGCCGAGGAGCTTTCTTTATCCATCGGCCGCCAGATACTGTACGATAAAACCGATTTTACCATTTCCACCGGAGAAAAAGTTGCTCTTGTCGGCAGAAACGGCTGCGGAAAGTCTACTTTGCTCAAGATCATTGACGGTTCTGAAAAACCGGAGGAAAGTTCCCGTCTCACCCGGATGCGTGAATTGCGCTGTGCCATTTTGCCGCAGGAGTTTGAATTGGATGATGACCGTTCCATCGCTGAAAATATCCGCGACGGTCAGAAGTTCGTTTATCAGCAGATCAAACGTTACGGCGAAGTTTCAGAAAATTCTCCGGAACATGCGGCAATAGAACACTTTCTCAATCATTCTGACAACTGGAACCCGGATGTGAAACTTGCCGCTGTCATGGATAAACTCCGCCTTTCAGAGATTGCAGATAAACTCTGTTCGCACCTTTCCGGCGGAGAAAAACGGCGGGTCGCACTGGCGCGGGCGATCATCAGTTCACCGGATCTGCTTCTTCTGGATGAACCGACCAACCATCTGGATATCACCACCGTCGAATGGATCGAAGAGTTCTTAAACTCCACAAAAACCGCCTGCCTTTTCGTAACTCACGACCGCTGCTTCCTTGACCGAATCGCTACGCGCATCGTGGAACTTGACCATGGGAAATTCTATTCATACACCGGCAACTACGCCGATTTTCTCGCTGCCAAAGCCGACCGGGAAATGCGTGAAGACATCTTTGAAGCCAAACGGCAGAGCTTTCTGCGTTCTGAAATCGACTGGGTCCGCCGTTCCCCCAAAGCCAGACTCAAGCGCAACATGGGACGGATGAAACGTTTCGAGGAAATTTCCGCCATTGCCAAACCGCTGCGCGATGCCGATATGGAATTACTGATTCCCGCCCCTCCCCGGTTGGGCAACAAAACTGTCGAGCTTAAAAATATCTCCAAATCCTTCGGCGGGCGGCAGATCATCAAAGATTTTTCCTTTGAGTTCCCACCCGGTTCCCGCATCGGGTTGATCGGCCCAAATGGTATCGGAAAATCCACTCTGGTAAAAATCATCACCGGCGAACTGCAGCCGGATTCCGGCAGCTGTGAAATCGCCACCACGGTGCAATTCAATCTGATCGATCAGTCACGCATGGTTCTGGATGGCGAAAAATCGGTCGTTGAAGAGATCAGTGAAGGTTTGGAGCATGTCTCTCTCGGAACGGAAAAAGTCACAGTCTGGACGTATTTGAAACGTTTTCTTTTTGAGGATGAAAGAATAAAAACCCGGATCAAGTATCTTTCCGGTGGTGAAAAAGCCCGTCTGGCTTTGGCAAAAATATTGAAAAACGGCGGCAATTTCCTTATTCTTGACGAGCCGACAAACGATCTTGATTTGTCAAGTCTGCGGCTGCTGGAAGAGGCTCTGGCAGCTTTTCCCGGCTGTATCCTCGCAGTCAGCCACGACCGCTATTTTCTCAACCGGATCTGTACCGGAGTACTGGCATTTTCCAGTGACGGTGATATTGTCTACACTCCCGGAGACTGTGATTACGCATTGGAAAAACGCCGTGAACGGGAAATGAGTTTTGTTCAGCAGAATATTCCGGCAAAAAAATCTGCTCCGGCACCACAGAAAGATAAACCGAAAAAGCTCTCTTACAAAGAACAGAAAGAACTGGACGGTATGGAAGATGCCATCCTCGCTGCCGAAGAGAAGGTTTCTGAACTTGAAGCAATTTTCAGTACACCTGATTTCTACGCTGAATACGGTTCCCGAACTGCAGCTCTGCAAGCGGAACTGGATGCTGCCCGCGCCGAAGTTTCCCGGCTGTATACCCGCTGGGAAGAACTGCTTGCAATCATCAGCTGACGCAGTTCCCATCAAAATATTTTCCCTGCCGGATCTTCCGCATCCGGGCAGGGATTTTTTTTATACATGAAAAAACGGGGTGACGGTCTTGCCGTCACCCCGGAAGGTGTCACTGCTGACGATTACGCCAGAGTTCCATTGTTTTTCTTGGTGAGATTATCGGTGCTGTCAAAACCGTCGAGCAGACTGTCGTCCACCGCGACCAGAGCTTCACCGAGGTTCAGCGTGCTGTCCGCCTTGAAGGCATCCAGTGCAGCTCCGGCTTCAACTTCACTACGACCCCAGGCAACGACCAGATCTCCGTTGACCCTCGTCAGAGAAGCCCAGACATCGTCTCCGGTATCGACCGTAGAGGTTCCGGCGATCTGGGTCGCAGTTCCGAGAACCGCATCAACTCCGTCAAAGTCGATCGCTTTGTTGGCAACGCAGTTGGTGAAGATCGTTTTCGCACCGGCAACGTCGGTGGTCAGATCCGCAACACCGGTCACGGTAAGCGGCTTGGTTGACCATCTGTAATCATCGGCGTTAAGCACGGCATCCACATTGATCGTCATCAGCTCAACCTGGGTGAAATCATTCACATTGACGACCGCACCTTTTTCAAGGATCAAGGTATCAGTATCAATTCCGCCATTGAGTTCTCCGACGGTCAACGTCGCGTTCTCGCCGACAGTCAGGGTATCTGCACCATTGCCAAGCCAGAGTTTGTCAACAGAAACTTCTGCACCCGCACCAATCGTTACATCATCGACTCCGTTGCCGGTGTTAAGTTCTGTGGTAACAGTCAGTTTCGATCCGGCACCAACCTCGATAAGATCCGCGTTGTTTCCGGTGGAAACCACTGCAACTTCAAGTTCGGCACTGTCAGAAACGATCAGCGTGTCTGCACCGTTGCCGGTATCAAACGCGCCATTGATAACGGTCTTGCCGCTTTCAACAGTGAAGTCAACCTTGCTGGCATAACCGTCAATATCACCATTGATCGTGGTGTCGCCATTGGCGCTGAAGGTCAGATTACCGTACCAACCGGTATGAACATTACCGTCAACCGTGGTGCCTGTCAGAGCAACATCGGCACTGACCTTGTCGGAAGAACCGCCGAAGCTCAGCGCATTTCCGTCGGTACCGGCTTCAATAACCTGATCGGCGAAACTGACATTCGCTCCGTTGGTGATGCCGACACCGTTGTTACCGACATAGCTCAGAACAAGAGTGTCGCCGGATTCAACCAGTTTATATTCATTGCCGCCGACAGTGACCGCACTGCCGCCAACGGTGATCGCAGTATTGCCGATGGTGAAGTTGACATCGTACGCGCTGTCCCAATTATCGACCAAAACATAATCGCCGCTGATACCGTCAAAGCGGTTGATGGTAATACTGTCGCCATAAGTCCAGCCGAAGCTGTTCACGGTGAACATCGCATCGGTCGCGGTTCTGCCCGCAAGGTCAAAGACCAGATCGGTATTCGCCGTCAGCGTCTGTTTACGACTGAACTCAAGTGAGCTGTTGCCGGTGATCGTGATCGTATCAAAGTCCTGAATAAGTCCTTTGAACATACCGTCGAAGTTCGCAAACACCAAATCGCTGTTGCGGTCAACGGAACCGATCGCTTCGCGGTACGCTGCTCCGGATACTCTGCCGGTGAAGGTCAGATTCGCAGCATTACCGGTGAAGGTCACGCTCGTATTTTCAACATTCAGCGTACCGTTGCCGATATTGGAACCGGCAGCATAGATATCGCCGCGGATCGTGATCGCATTTCCGGCATCGACCGTCACTCCGGCACTGCTCTGATTGACGACCGCATTCGCTCCGGCAACCACTGAACCGCCGACAACCCGGCCGAGAACAACCATCTCTTCGCCGGTCGTGTTCTGAATCACCAGTTCACTGCTGCCGACGGTGTACGTTCCGGCTGTCACATGGGATCCACCGGTGATCTGGCTCGCCATATAGTAGCCGCCGTCAAGCGTCAAACTCGTGGTATCGCTGGCACTGCCGGCATCAGCACTCACAACTGCTCCGCCGATAACATTGCCGTCGACGCTCACATTCTTCAGCGTCAGACTGCCGCTCATCGCGCTTTCCATCGCTACCACACCGCCCTCGATCACTGCATCGCCAAGATCGATTTCGGCCTGCGTGCTGTCATATTCGGTAAAGCCTTTACCTTCGATGACCATCGAATTCACGCCGTTATCAGCCGTCATCAATGCGTCAGGGGTGCTGTAGGTGTCGCCTTTGACCACATAGACCGTTCCGCTGCCATTGGCATCCGCACGGAGGATCGCTACCGCATTCTCCAGAGTCTTGGAGGCATCAAGGCCGATGATACGGTCTGTATCATTCGCACTGCCGGTCGCGGAAACTGTCCATTTCTCAACCGTTCCGGTTACGGTGCTCCAGTCGCTGTTGACATACACCACATTGCTCGTATTATTATAGTTACCGATAAGCAAGTCGCCATCCTGCGTATACACGCGGACAAACTTGCCGTCGATCTCCTGCGCAAGTCCGTCGACCGTAAGACCGGTTCCGGCTCCCGCTCCGAGGATGAACACCACAGTATCGGTATAGCTCTGACCGGTAACACTGTCAACGATCGTGAACGGTGTCGTAAACGCACTGCTCCAGCTGTTCACGCTGATATCTCCAAACTCGCTTGAGCTATTGACCGTGATCGCAGGACCCTGCTCGCCGGGATTCAGAATGTAAACGTAAGTGCTGTTCGCCGTCACCTGATCCGCACTCAACGATTTACCGCCGTTGATCACAAGCGCATCGACCGTCACATCGCCGGCGGTAATGCCGGAGTTGATGATCAATTCACTGCCGGTAACGCCGGTAATGTCGGCAAATACTCCGCTATTCAGCGTGATATTGTTGTCGTTGATGCAGAGCGTCGTCGCACTGGCATCACTTGTCACATTCACATCAGCATCCTGGGATTCAAAGGTGAATTTGCCAAGACCGTTAAGTTCCATATCAGTCGCCAGCGTACTGGCTCCGGTGAAGGTGACTCCAACATTCGCTGCGGCATTGTAAGAACCCGTAAACGCACTCACGTTGCCCGTGAAGCTCTGATCTGCTTCGGCAGCAATATCTCCGGAGCCGGTCAACGCAGCCTGTACAGTGTTTACGCCCTCAAGCGTCAGAGTATAGCTGTCGTTTACCTGAACTTTGCCGGTAACTTCGTTCAACGCGCCGGTCGCGGTCAACGTCTGATCGGCATCCATTTCAATAGTGCCGCTGCCGCTGAAAGTCGCCGCGGTTTCATTCGCTCCATCAAGCGTGACAACAGTGTCCGCTCCGTCAGCTTTCACATCGCCGGTGAAGTCATCCAAAGCGCCGGCGGCTCCCAGAGTCAGATCTGCCTGCGCCACGGCATCGCCGCTGCCATGCAGAAGTGCTGACGTACTGTTCGCTCCCTCAAGCGTCAGAACTTTGTCCGCCGCGATCGTCAGATCGCCGCTGAAGCCATCCAAAGCTCCGGCTGCAGTAAAGTTGTGACTGTCATTGACATTGATATCTCCGGCTCCGTTGAAGTCGATTCCGGTACTGACCGCTGCTCCGTCAAGATTGAGGACACCCTCTACATTGACCTGAGCTCCATCGGCAAAGTAATCGGTGCTTTCTTTGAGGTTCAAAGTCGCCGCCGCTGCGATATTGGCGATCGCATCGTAGGAGCTGACATCAAAGTCGCCGAGGCTGTATTCACCGTTCTGGTTGAAGTTCAACTCGGCATCCGCTGCCGTATTGCTCACTTTCACCATCGCATCATCATTGTTCACCGGAGTTCCGATGTTGTACTCACCGGTATCATCATCTGTCCAGTTCCAGGTCAGGTCGGCTGAACCGAGAACAAGGTCGTTCATGTAGTACTCTTTGCCGGAATCGGCTCCGCCGAATTCATGGCTGCCGGAAGCAAGCGTTACACTGACCACGTCTTCGATCGCGGTTCCCGCAAGCGCACTGCCGTCAAACACCACACTGCCGCTGCTGTCAAGCGCACCACCGTACACATATTCGACCGCGGCTCCGTTCAAAGTAACTTCGCCGGCTTCTTTGCTGCCGAGATAGACGCTGTTGACAGTGCTGTCACCATCAAGCGTAAAGTCGATACCGTTAAGGTACAACGCATCGGCATTCACATCCACATTCGTGTAAGTGCCTGCGCCGCTCAAGTCAACTTTACCGGTGCTGTTCATCACCGTATTTTCGATCACGCCGAGGTTTTCAACTCTCAAGGTGCCGCCGATAACATCGGTCGCGGAAAGAACCGCATCTTCAACTTTTCCGGTCGCGGTGTTCGTCACATCAACATTTTCACCGGTCAAACTGCCGGTAAAGGTGTTGCCGCTCGTGTTGCTCATCGTGACTTTGCCGCTCGCGGTAATATCGGCATCAAGGTGACCGTCGTTGGAAATGGTCAGATTGCCGCTGAACTGAGCCTGGGAATCGTCGGTGATCTCTACTCCGGCGGGAACGATAAGTTTGTTCACATTCGCAAAGTTCGCGGAAATGTCGGTGATATGATCGCCGTTACCAACCGTGATTTCGGAGATATTGGCGGCTCCATCACTGCCGAGAACCGCTACCGCATCGGCGGCACTGCCGAAGGCATCAACTCCAACAG